>NZ_JBEYFS010000305.1:0-11560 GCF_040634475.1 Streptomyces sp. NPDC007095 | reverse complement strand
ATACGCCTCCCACCAGCGCCAACCGGAGTACGCCGCACTGCTGCGTGACCCCCGGGTCCTGGGTGCCAGCACCAGCGTCCCACCGGACAGAAGTCCCAGGGCCCGTACGGGTTCCGGACGGCAGCGAGCTGGCGCTGCTGACCGGACACCGGGTGCGGGCGGTGCCGATGGACTCGCCCGGCACGGGGTACGCGGTGACCGGGCCGGACGGACAGCGGCTGCTGTATCTGCCGCCGGGCGCGGCGCCCGCGGGACTGGACGAGAACGGCGACTCGTACGCCATGGTGGTCGCCGATGTGGTGGGGCGGCCGGACGCCCTGGCGAAGCTGCGCGCGGTCGGGGCCGTCGGGCCGACGACGGACGTGATCGCGGTCCACCTCGACCACGACGTGCCGCCGGGCCCCGAACTGCGGCGGCGGCTCGCGGCGGCGGGCGCGCGGGCGGTGCCGGACGGGACGACGCTGGACGTCGGCGTCTACGAGGACGTACCCGACGTACCGCGCCGCACCCTCGTGCTCGGCGGGGCGCGCTCGGGCAAGTCGGTGGAGGCGGAACGGCGTCTGGAGTCCTTCCCCGAGGTGCTCTACGTCGCGACGGGCGGATCTCGCAACGGGGACAACGAGTGGGCGTCGCGCGTGCACGCCCACCGTGAGCGGCGGCCCGGCTCCTGGCGCACGGTGGAGACCTGCGACCTGGTGCCGCTCCTGGAGGGCTCCGGTCCTCCTCTTCTCGTCGACTGCCTCTCCCTCTGGCTCACGGACGCGATGGACTCCGTGAACGCGTGGGACGACGCGGAGTGGGCCGGCGGCGGCGAACGCGCGCTGCGCGCCCGCGTCGAGGAACTCACCTCCGCCGTCCGCAACACGCGCCGCACCCTCGTCGCCGTCTCCAACGAGGTCGGCTCCGGCATCGTCCCCGCCACCGCCTCCGGACGCCGCTACCGCGACGAACTCGGCCGCCTGAACGCGGGCTTCGCGGCGGAGTGCGAGCACGTGCTGCTGGTGGTGGCGGGGCAGGCGCTGGCGATGCGGGGCTGACCTGGGCTGACCTGGGCTCAGGATCGCCTGCGGGCGATGATCCGGAAGGCGTTCGAGAAGCGGGTGCGGCGGAAGACCGGGGCCATCGCGTGGTCCAGGGCGGAGACCGAGGCGAGCAGCGGGACGCTCACCCGGGCCAGAACCGAGTTCAGGGTGCGCTGGAGCGGGGTCGGCGGGGCGGGGCGCCAGGGGGCGTCGAGGTCGGGCAGGACGCGGCCGAGGGCCAGCGCGAGGGCGCCGGCGAGGTCGTACGGGATGTGCGGTTCGCGGCGGTCCGTCGCGACGATCTCGCAGCCGAGGGACTCCAGTTCGCCCAGCAGGTTGGACAGCGGCATCAGGTGCAGATGGCGCGGCTGGCCGTACGACACCCACCACCTGCCCAGCAGCGCGCCGAACGCGCAGTCGGGGTCGGGCACTTCGACGAGGAGGTGGCCGCCGGGCCGCAGGACCGTCAGGGCGGCGCGCAGTTCCTCGCGCGGGTCGCGGGTGTGCTCCAGATGGTGGAACATGCTCACGACGTCGTAGCGGGCGCTCAGCCGCCCGATGATCCGCGGGTCGGTGAGCCGGCCGCGGTGGGCCTCCTCGATGTGCCCGGCCGCCCGTGCCTTCTCGACCCGCCGGGTGGGGTCGAGGCCGTCGAAGGACGTGTACGGATGGACCTCCCGGGCGACGGCCGGGAAGTGCCCGTGCCCGGTGCCGACGTCGAGCCAGCTCTCCGGCTCGGCGTACCGGAGCAGCGCGCGGGCGGCGGCCCGGTGGCGCCCTCTGCTGCCGCGGGCGCCGAGGAGCCGGTCGGTGAGGCCGTCGAGTCCCTCGTGGAAGTCCCGGTGGTAGAAGGCCAGTCCCTCCGCGCTGAGCCGGGGGTTCTGGAAGGCGTGCGAGCAGTCCGCGCACTCGTCGACGACGAACGTGCCGGGCTTGCGCTGCACCTGGTCCGGCGTCCGCAGCCGGGTGCGCAGCCGCTTCGAGCCGCACCAGGGACAGTCCTCCCGGCGCGGCTCGTGGAACCGGTCGGTGCCTTGGGCGAGTTCGGCCGCGTAGGCGGCTCGGCGCTCGGCGCTCGGGGGTGGCGTGGGGGGCATGGACGCTCCTGGGGACGGCAGGGTGGGGGGACGGCGGGGCGGGCGATCGAGCCGTACGACAATCCGACACAAACGGTACGTAGCGGATCGTGATCCGGGGTGCAACGACGTGGCGCGGACGTGTTCGATCGCTGCCGGTACTGTTCGGCGAATGAGCTCGCTTAATCTCGACGACTTCACCGATCTGATCGAGCGTCCCGACGGAGGCGTGCGCCGGGACGCCGAGGCGCGCCGGGAGCGCCAGATCGTGCCGCCCGGGGCGCTGGGCCGCCTCGACGAACTGGGTGAGTGGCTGGCGGCGGCACAGTCCGCGGTGCCGGTGCGGCCGATCGAGCACCCGCGTGCGGTGCTGTTCGCGGGCGACCACGGGGTCGCCGAACTCGGTGTGTCGGCGCGGCCCGCGGGCACCGCCGACCGGTTGGTGCGGACGGTCCTGGAGGGCGCGAGCCCCGCGGCGGTGCTGGCGCGCCGGCTCGGCGTGCCGGTACGGGTCGTCGACATGGCGCTGGACTGCGATCCGCAGGAGCTGCCCGCCGAGGTCGCAGGGCATCGGGTGCGGCGCGGGTCGGGGCGGATCGACGTCGAGGACGCACTGACCCTGGAGGAGGCGGAGGCCGCGTTCCGCGCGGGGGTCGCGGTCGCGGACGAGGAGGCGGACTCAGGTACGGATCTGGTGGTGCTCGGCGATGTGAGCGTCGGCGGGACCACCGCGGCGGCCGTGCTGGTCGCGGCGCTGTGCGGGACCGACGCGTCCGTGGTCACCGGGCGGGGCGGGCTGCCCATCGACGACCTCGCATGGATGCGCAAGTGCGCGGCCGTGCGGGACGCCCTGCGGCGGGCCCGGCCGGTGCTCGGGGATCAGCTGCAGCTGCTCGCGGTGGTGGGCGGCGCCGATCTCGCGGCGATGACGGGGTTCTTGTTGCAGAGCGCGGTGCGGAAGATGCCGGTGATCCTCGACGGGGTCGTCGCGGCCGCGTGCGCCCTCGTGGGGCAGCGCGTCGCCTTCCGGGCGCCGGACTGGTGGCTGGCCGGCCAGAACAGTGGCGAGCCGGCCCAGGCGAAGGCCCTGGACCGTATGGCCCTCGAACCCCTCCTCGACCACGGGGTCACGGTCGGCGAGGGCGCGGGAGCCCTCCTCGCCCTCCCCCTCGTCCAGGCCGCCGCCGCCCTCTCCGCCGAACTCCCGGAGACGCCGGCCCCCGAGCCCGAGCCCGAGCCCGAGCCCGAGCCCGAGCCCGAGGCCTCCGACCAGAACGAGTGAACGGCCTCACCCTCGAACGTCGGACGGACTGAACGCGGGCGGGGGCGAGTGGAGCACGCCCCGTGCCCTCGCCCGTAAACGCCGCCCGCCCCGAAGCCCTTCGGGGCGCCGGGAACTGCGCGCCCAGCCCTCACCGACCGGCGGCCAAAAACCGCGCGCGAAACCCACCCCGCAACAGAACCCCGGCCCGCATCACCCGTACCGCCCCTCCCCCGCACGACGTACCCCGCCCCATATCATCGCCCTTTATGGGAGATGCCCGAATTGCCGCTGACCAGGAGCGGGTCCCGGCCCGTCAGGGTGAAGGGGACCACCTGTCCACAGGCGCGTCGCGCAGAGCCGCCGCCTTCGCGGTCTGGTACCTGCGGGCCGTCGCGTTCATCAACTTCCTGAGCGCCGCGTGGGTGTCGCTCGGACAGGACGTACGGCGCCACAACACCGAGAACTTCTTCACCCCGTACCTGCTGACGGCAGGATTCGCGTCGGGTGTGTTCACCATGTTCCTGGCCATCACGATGCGCCGCCGCAAACGGGCCGCGTGGATCCTCAACTTCGTGATCAGCGGACTGTTCCTGATGCTGTTCGCGGTCGCGATGACGTTCCCGGAGATCCGCCAGTACGCCCAGAACTGGGTCTCGATCGCCCTGACCGCCGCCTTCGTCGTCTCGCTCGTCGTCGGCCGCCGGGAGTTCTACGCGAAGGGCGACCGGTCGAACCCCAAACTCGCCGCGGCCGTCGCCGTCGGCGGACTGCTCGTCGCCTCCCTGCTCGCCGCACTGCTGGTGACGGTCACCAACAGCGCGCAGGACGCCTACCGTTCGACCTTCTGGGACCGCTGGCGCTACGGCGCCCTGCGACTGGTCTCCGTCGCCGCCGACGACTCCCGCTTCCCCGGCCTGGAGATCGCCAACTGGGTCAACGTCACCATCAACGTGCTCAGCACCCTGCTGGTCCTCGCCGTGTTCTACGCCGCCTTCCGCTCCCGTCGCGCCGTCGACCCGCTCACCGAGAACGACGAGAACCGGCTGCGCACCCTGCTCGACCGGCACGGCGACCGCGACTCGCTGGGCTACTTCGCGCTGCGCCGGGAGAAGAGCGTGATCTGGTCGCCGACCGGCAAGGCCGCGGTCGCGTACCGCGTCGTCGGCGGGGTCTCACTGGCCTCCGGCGACCCGATCGGCGACCCGGAGGCGTGGCCCGGCGCCATCGAGCCCTGGCTCGCCGAGGCCCGCGCGCACGGCTGGATCCCAGCCGTGATGGGAGCGAGCGAGGAGGCGGGAACCGTCTACTCACGGCACGGGCTCGACGCCCTCGAACTCGGTGACGAGGCGATCGTCGAGACCGCCGAATTCACCCTCGATGGACGCGCCATGCGCACGGTCCGGCAGGCCTACAACCGGGTCAAGCGGGCCGGGTACGAGGTGCGCATCCGCCGGCACGAGGACATCCCGGCCGACGAGATGACGTACCTCCTGCGGCGTGCCGACGACTGGCGGGACGGGGCGACCGAGCGCGGGTTCAGCATGGCGCTCGGACGGCTCGGCGACCCGGACGACGGACGGTGCGTGATGCTGGAATGCAGGGACAGCCGCGCTGGGGAAGGGGGGGAGGGAGAGTTGCGGGCGCTGCTGTCCTTCGTGCCGTGGGGGCCGCAGGGGCTCTCGCTCGATCTGATGCGGCGTGACCGGGACGCCGAGAACGGGCTGATGGAGTTCATGGTGATCGAACTCCTGCGCCGCGCCCAGGAGATCGGGATCACCCAGGTCTCGCTCAACTTCGCCATGTTCCGTTCCGTCTTCGAACGTGGTGGACGCCTCGGCGCCGGGCCGGTGCTGCGGCTGTGGCGTTCCCTGCTCAGTTTCTTCTCGCGCTGGTGGCAGATCGAGTCGCTGTACCGGGCCAACGCCAAGTACCGGCCGATCTGGGAACCCCGGTTCCTGCTCTTCGAGAAGAGCGCGGACCTGCTGCGTATCGGCCTCGCGGCCGCGCGCGCCGAGGGGTTTCTCGAAGCACCCGGACTGCCGAAGTGGCTGCACCGCAGGCACCTGGAGTCGCACCGATGACGGCGACCGGACGGACGGGGCGAGCCTGGCGGACGGGGACCGGGACAGCAGGACGGATGGGGACCGCTGCATGAACACCCTCGCCCGCCTCGCCCGCGCCGAATGGGGACTGCTGTACGTCACCGTGCGCGAGGCACTCGCCGGACAGCGTTGGCGGGCGATGCCGGTGACGCTCGGAACCGTCTTCCTGACGGCCCTCCTCCAGTTCGTGCAGAACCAGCCCTGGGGCTTCCAGTTCGTGCAGGACATCGGCTCCGTGCGGGCCGAGGAGCCGCTCTGGCTCGCCCTGCTGCGCACCCCGCTCTCCCTGTTCGTGCCGGCCCTCGACCTGCCGGTGTGGGGTGCGCTGCTGCAACTCCTCGTCGTGTTCGGGATCGCCGAGATCTGTCTGGGCTGGTGGCGGATGCTCGTCATCGCGTACGCCACCACGCTGGCCGGCACGCTCTACGCGCGCGTGGCGATCTCGCTGAGCCCGGGCAACCCCCTGGGGCTGCCCGTGACGGACGCGCAGGTCGTGGACACCGGGCCCTCGGCGGCCGTGGTCGGCCTCGCCGTGTTCGTCGCCTGGCGCTATCGCGCGTACTGGACGGGGTGGGGGGTGGCCGCGGCGATGGTGATCGAGGTGGCGCTCAAGGGGAACCTCGCGGGCAAGGAGCACATCGCCGCGCTCGCCGCGGTCTTCGTGCTGTACGGGATCTCCATCCTGCGTCACCGCCACCGCCGCAGTCACCGTCACCGCCGGCCGGGCAGGGACCGGGCGGGATCCGGTTTTCCGCCGATCCAGTCCTGAAGCTTGCGGCGCGGGCCGAACCAGCGGCGGTCGTGGTGGTAGGCGCGCAGGATCGACCTGGCCCGGGCGCGCGGCCTGCGGCGGTAGAAGCGCCTGGCCCACGGGGAGACCGGGCGGGCCAGCCGGACGGCGCCGATGAGGGCGACGAACGGGACGATCACGCCGAAGATCGCCATGCGGGCCTTGCCCTTGCTCAGGGCGAGCAGGGCGAAGAGGAAGTTCAGGGCGACGCTCAGAATGACCCCGCCGCGGTCCTGGAGTTCCTCCTGGGTCATGTCGTTGACCCCGAACGGCAGGAAACCGCCGAGCACCAGGCCGACGAGGGCCGCCGTGACCAGGACGACCTCGACGCTCTTGCGGCCCTCCTCGCTCCAGTACACGTCGTCGAGGTGAAGGATCAGCGCGAACTCGTCGAGCACCAGCCCGGCACCCATCCCGAACACCACCGCGAACAGCGCGGCGCCGAAACCGTGCCGGGAGCTGGCCACCGCGCCGAAGCCGCCGATCACGGTCAGGACGACACCGGGCACGACGTGGTGGATGTGCAGACCGCCCGCCTTGACGTTGCCGAACGGACCCTTGCCCGCGCGGATGAGGCGGACGATGACACGGGTGATCACAAAGGTGAGCACGAAGGAGGCGAGTGCCAGCAGAAGCGGCAGCTTCCCCGGTTCGATGATGTTCCTCTGCAACCAATGACCCATATTGCGCACTTTATCCGCGGCTCTCGCGCCCGGCCGCCGCACCCGTCCTCGGCCGGCCCACCACCGCCCCGGGTACCCTGCGCCGGTGTCCAGGACCCCTCTCCCCCACGGCCTCCGCTTCGCCTTCGGCACCCTGACCGTGCTGCCGGTCACGGTCACCCGCTGGGACCGTGAGGCGGCGCGCGGCGGAATGCTGTGCGCCCCCGTCGCCGGGCTGGTCGTCGGGGCGGGCGCGGCCCTGGTCGGCGTGACGCTGCTCGCGATGGGCGCGGGCCCGCTGCCGGCCGCCGTCGCCACCGCCGCCGTACCGGCCGCGCTCACCCGTGGTCTGCATCTCGACGGACTCGCCGACACCGCGGACGGCCTCGGCAGCGGCAAGCCCGCCGAGGACGCGCTGCGGATCATGAAGCAGTCCGACATCGGCCCGTTCGGCGTGATCACCCTGCTCTTCGTGCTGCTGGCACAGGTCGCCGCGCTCTTCCAGGCCTACGAGGTCTCGTGGGCGCGGGGTGTGCTCGCGGCCGTCGTCTCGGCCACCGCCGCCCGTCTCGCCCTCACCCTGGCCGCGCGCACCGGGGTGCCCCCGGCCCGCCCCGAGGGCCTGGGTGCCGCGGTCGCGGGCACGGTGCCCGTGCGCGGCGCCCTGCTGGTGGCCCTCGCCGTCGCCGTCGCGGCGGCCGGCGCCGGCGCGCTCCTCGGCACGTACGACCTCGTACGCGCCCCGCTGGCCGTCCTCGCCGCCTGCGCGAGCGCCGAACTGCTCCTGCGCCACTGCACACGCCGCTTCGGCGGCGTCACGGGCGACGTCTTCGGCGGCCTCGCCGAGACGGCGGCGACCACCGCCCTCGTGGCGCTCTCCCTCGGCTGAACTTCCAGCGAGCGTAGAAATGAGCGAAACCCGGTGGCGCGCGTAGGCTCGTCCCGACTATGTGCCACCCAGGTAACGACACTCCCTGAGGCCGGATCTAGGGTCATTCGTCAGGGCCCGGTCGACCCATCCCTACTCGGCCGCAGCAAAACAATGGAAGCGAGATCTCACCACAGTGACTGCTCTGACTCTCAGCACCGCCGCGGCGTCCGGCCTGCGGGCCGACGCGATCGTCGTCGGTGTCGCGAAGGGCGCCAAGGGCCCGGTCGTCGCACCGGGTGCCGAGGCCGTGGACAAGGCGTACGACGGCGCACTCGCCGGAATCCTGGAAACCCTCGGCGCATCCGGCGGCGAGGGCGAGGTGACGAAGCTGCCCGCACCGACCGGCTTCAAGGCGCCCGTCGTCGTGGCCGTCGGACTGGGAGCCGTCCCGGAGAAGGACGACACGTTCAGTGCCGAGGCGCTGCGCCGCGCGGCCGGTGCCGCGGCCCGCGCGCTCGCCGGTGCCAAGAAGGCCGTCTTCGCCCTGCCGATCACCGACGCCGCCGACGCGGGCGTCCTGGCGGAGGGCGCGGCGCTCGGCGCGTACGCCTTCGACGCCTACAAGGAGAACGGCAAGAACGGCAAGGACGCGAAGAACGGCAAGGCCCCGCTCGCCGAGGTCACGCTGCTCGGCGGCAAGCCCCGGGACGCGGCGTACAAGGCGGCCCTCGCGCGCGCCACCGCCGTGACCGAGGAGCTCAACCGCGCCCGCGACCTCATCAACACCCCGCCGAACGACCTCTACCCCGAAGCGTTCGCCGCCGTCGCCACCGCCGCCGGCAAGGAGCACGGCATCAAGGTGCAGGTGCTGGACGAGAAGGCCCTGGCGAAGGGCGGCTACGGCGGCATCCTCGGCGTCGGCGCGGGCTCGGCCGCCGCTCCCCGCCTGGTGAAGCTGTCGTACACCTCGCCGAAGGCGACCAAGCACCTCGCGTTCGTCGGCAAGGGCATCACCTACGACTCGGGCGGCATCTCCCTCAAGCCCGCCGGGCACAACGAGACGATGAAGTGCGACATGAGCGGCGCGGCGGCGGTCTTCGCCGCCGTGGTCGCCGCTGCGCGCCTCGGCCTCGAGGTCAACGTCACCGGCTGGCTGGCGCTCGCCGAGAACATGCCCTCCGGTTCCGCCACCCGCCCCGGTGACGTGCTGCGCATGTACAGCGGCAAGACCGTCGAGGTCCTCAACACCGACGCCGAGGGCCGTCTCGTGCTCGCCGACGCGCTGTGGAAGGCGTCCGAGGAGAAGCCGGACGCGATCATCGACGTGGCGACGCTGACCGGAGCGATGGTGCTCGCGCTCGGCAACCGCACCTTCGGCGTGATGGCCAACGACGACGCGTTCCGTACGGCGATCGTCGAGGCCGCGGACGAGGTCGGCGAGGAGTCCTGGCCGATGCCGCTGCCGGAGCACCTGCGCAAGGGGATGGACTCCCCGACCGCCGACATCGCCAACATGGGCGAGCGGATGGGCGGCGGCCTGGTCGCCGGTCTGTTCCTGAAGGAGTTCGTGGGCGAGGGCATCACGTGGGCGCACCTGGACATCGCCGGGCCCGCGTTCAACGAGTCCGGCCCCTTCGGCTACACGCCGAAGGGTGGTACGGGGTCGGCGGTGCGGACGCTGGTGCGGCTCGCCGAGCTGACCGCCGCGGGCGATCTCGGCTAGGGATGTGTCGCGGCCGCGGGTGATTCGCGGCCGATCGCGCAGTACCTCCGCGTCCCTGTCACGGCGCGGAGGTACCCCCTGTATTCGGACAGTGCGACTTCTCACACACCGGCCCGGCGTCTCGAACGCTCCGGACAAGTGCGAAGATGGGTTCTCGGCAGGACAGGGCCCCCACCACAGGGCCGAAGAAGAGCGGCCGGACACCAGCCGCCGACCGGTCACTGGAGACCGGCGTGGCGCACATGCATGGAGGACGTGACGTGGCGAACGACGCCAGCACCGTTTTCGACCTAGTGATCCTCGGCGGTGGCAGTGGCGGTTACGCCGCGGCGCTCCGCGGGGCGCAGCTGGGCCTGGACGTCGCCCTGATCGAGAAGGACAAGGTCGGAGGCACCTGCCTGCACCGGGGATGCATCCCCACCAAGGCCCTGCTGCACGCGGGCGAGATCGCCGACCAGGCCCGCGAGAGCGAGCAGTTCGGCGTCAAGGCCACCTTCGAGGGCATCGACGTCCCGGCCGTCCACAAGTACAAGGACGGGGTCATCTCGGGCCTTTACAAGGGCCTGCAGGGTCTCATCGCGTCCCGCAAGGTGACGTACATCGAGGGTGAGGGCCGACTGTCCTCCCCCACCTCGGTCGACGTGAACGGCCAGCGCGTCCAGGGCCGCCACGTGCTGCTCGCGACCGGCTCCGTGCCGAAGTCGCTGCCGGGCCTGGTGATCGACGGCAACCGGATCATCTCCTCCGACCACGCGCTGGTCCTGGACCGCGTCCCGCAGTCCGCGATCGTGCTCGGCGGCGGCGTCATCGGCGTCGAGTTCGCCTCCGCGTGGAAGTCCTTCGGTACCGACGTGACGGTGATCGAGGGCCTCAAGCACCTCGTCCCGGTCGAGGACGAGAACTCCTCCAAGCTTCTTGAGCGCGCGTTCCGCAAGCGCGGCATCAAGTTCAACCTGGGCACCTTCTTCTCGAAGGCCGAGTACACCCAGAACGGTGTCAAGGTCACCCTCGCCGACGGCAAGGAGTTCGAGGCCGAGGTCCTGCTCGTCGCCGTCGGCCGTGGCCCGGTCTCGGCCGGTCTCGGCTACGAGGAGCAGGGCGTCGCGATGGACCGCGGCTATGTCCTGGTCGACGAGTACATGCGGACGAACGTCCCGACCATCTCCGCCGTCGGTGACCTGGTCCCGACGCTCCAGCTCGCGCACGTCGGCTTCGCCGAGGGCATCCTGGTGGCAGAGCGTCTGGCCGGCCTCAAGACCGTTCCGATCGATTACGACGGCGTGCCCCGGGTGACGTACTGCCACCCCGAGGTCGCCTCCGTGGGTATCACCGAGGCCAAGGCCAAGGAGCTCTACGGCGCGGACAAGGTCGTCGCCCTGAAGTACAACCTCGCGGGCAACGGCAAGAGCAAGATCCTCAACACCGCGGGCGAGATCAAGCTCGTCCAGGTGAAGGACGGTGCCGTGGTCGGCGTCCACATGGTCGGCGACCGCATGGGCGAGCAGGTCGGCGAAGCCCAGCTGATCTACAACTGGGAGGCGCTGCCCGCCGAGGTCGCCCAGCTCATCCACGCCCACCCGACGCAGAACGAGGCGCTCGGCGAGGCCCACCTCGCCCTCGCGGGCAAGCCGCTGCACTCGCACGACTGATCCAGCCCCCGGCTGTTTTTCAGTCACCGCGTCGCCCCTGGGCGCGACGACGACCACAGACTTCCGCACCATTCGTAAGGAGCAACAGAAACCATGGCGGTTTCCGTAACCCTTCCGGCGCTCGGTGAGAGCGTCACCGAGGGCACTGTCACTCGCTGGCTGAAGGCCGAGGGCGAGCGCGTCGAGGCCGACGAGCCGCTGCTCGAGGTGTCGACCGACAAGGTCGACACCGAGATCCCCTCCCCCGCCGCCGGTGTCCTCGCCTCCATCAAGGTCGCCGAGGACGAGACGGTCGAGGTCGGCGCCGAGCTGGCCGTCATCGACGACGGCACGGGCGCGCCCGCTGCCGCCCCCGCTCCGGCCGCCGAGCCCGTGGCCGCCCCGGCTCCGGCCGCTCCGGC
>NZ_JBEYFS010000304.1:0-11603 GCF_040634475.1 Streptomyces sp. NPDC007095 | reverse complement strand
GCGATCTTTTGCGGGGGTCTGGGGGCGCAGCCCCCAGGGGACGGGACCGGGCAGGGGCGGCGGGGGCGAAGAAGCCCGTCACCGCCCCACCGGACCGGACGGTCACACGTACTTCTTGATCTCCCGTCGCGCCAGCGACCGCTGGTGCACCTCGTCCGGGCCGTCCGCGAGCTTCAGGGTGCGCGCGCTCGCCCACAGCTCGGCCAGCGGGAAGTCCTGACTGACACCGCCCGCACCGTGCAGCTGGACCGCCTTGTCGAGGATGTCGACGACCGTGCGCGGGGTGGCGATCTTGATGGCCTGGATCTCGGTGTGGGCGCCCCTGTTGCCGACGGTGTCCATCATCCAGGCGGTCTTCAGGACCAGGAGACGGAGCTGTTCGACGGAGACGCGCGCGTCCGCGATCCAGTTCTGGACCACGCCCTGCTGGGCGAGCGGCTTGCCGAAGGCCGTACGGGACACGGCCCGGCGGCACATCAGCTCGATCGCCCGTTCGGCCATGCCGATCAGCCGCATGCAGTGGTGGATACGGCCCGGGCCGAGCCGCGCCTGGGCGATGGCGAAGCCGCCGCCCTCCTCGCCGACGAGGTTGCTCACCGGGACACGGACATGGTCGAAGACGACCTCCGCGTGCCCGCCGTGGGAGTGGTCCTCGTAGCCGTACACCTGCATGGCGCGCCGGACTTCGAGCCCCGGGGTGTCGCGCGGGACCAGGACCATGGACTGCTGACGGCGGATGTCCGGCCCGTCCGGGTCCGTCTTGCCCATCACGATGAAGATCTTGCAGTCGGGGTTCATCGCCCCGGAGATGTACCACTTGCGGCCGGTGATCACGTACTCGTCACCGTCGCGCTCGATGAGCGTGGTGATGTTGGTGGCGTCGGAGGAGGCCACCTCCGGCTCGGTCATCGCGAACGCCGAGCGGATCTCACCGGCGAGCAGCGGCTCCAGCCACTGCTTCTTCTGCTGCTCGTCGCCGAACTGCGTGAGCACCTCCATGTTGCCGGTGTCCGGCGCGGCGCAGTTCAGCGCGGTGGGTGCCAGGTGCGGGCTGCGGCCGGTGATCTCGGCGAGCGGCGCGTACTGGAGGTTGGTGAGCCCGGCGCCGTACTCCGCGTCGGGCAGGAAGAGATTCCACAGGCCCTGCCTGCGGGCCTCCGCCTTCAACTCCCCGACCACGGCCGGCGTGTCCCACGGCGAGGCCAGCGAGGCGCGCTGCTCCTCCGCCACCGCCTCCGCCGGGTAGACGTACTCGTCCATGAAGGCGAGCAGCTTCCCGCGCAGTTCCTCGGTGCGCGCGTCGAATGCGAAGTCCATGACGGATCAGCCTTCCTGAAGAGTGGTCAGACCGTGCTCGATGAAGAACGGGACCAGTTCACCGATGCGGTCGAAGCCGGCGCCGACCGTCTGGCCGAGCGTGTAGCGGTAGTGGATGCCCTCCAGGATCACGGCGAGCTTGAACCAGGCGAACGCGGTGTACCAGGCGACGTCGGACACGTCGCGCCCCGAGCGCGCGGCGTACCGTTCGACGATCTCGGCCGGGTCCGGGTGCCCGGCGGCCGAGGCGGTCGTGCTGATGGGGGAGTCGGGCAGGTCCAGCGGCGCGCTGTACATCACCAGCAGGCCCAGGTCGGTGAGCGGATCGCCGAGCGTGGACATCTCCCAGTCCAGGATCGCCTTGATCCGGTCGTCCTCGCCGATCAGCACGTTGTCGAGCCGGTAGTCGCCGTGCACGACGGCGGGCGCGGGGGAGTGCGGCAGCTCACGGCCGAGGGCGGCGTGCAGTTCGTCGATCCCGGCGAGCTCACGGTTCCTGGAGGCGTCCAGCTGCTTGCCCCAGCGGCGCAGTTGCCGGTCGAGGAAGCCCTCGGGACGCCCGAAGTCGGCGAGGCCCACGGCGGCGGGGTCGACGGCGTGCAGTTCGACGAGCGTGTCGACGAGCCCGAGCACCGCGTCCCGGGTGCGCTCCGGGCCGAGCGGGGCGAGCTGCTCGGCGGTGCGGTACGGGGTGCCGACCACGAACTCCATGACGTAGAAGGGCGCGCCCAGCACCTCCTCGTCCTCGCACAGCAGCACCGGACGCGGTACGGGGACAGCGGTCGGGTGCAGCGCGCTGATGACCCGGTGCTCGCGCTTCATGTCGTGCGCGGTGGCCAGTACGTGCCCGAGCGGGGGCCGTCGGACGACCCAGCTCGTGGTGCCGTCCGTGACCGCGTACGTGAGGTTCGACCGTCCGCCCTCGATCAGCCGGCCGGTCAGCGGGCCGTTCACCAGACCGGGCCGCTCGCCGTCGAGCAGGCCACGCAGCCGGTCGAGGTCGAGACCTGGCGGGTGGTCGGGACTCATCATTTCTCCTGCACGCCGGGAAACGGGACACGACCATGATGCCGACCAGTCGGTATGTCGTCCAGCGCCCGGACGAAACGTGATCGGCGTCTCCCTCCGGGGGCCGGGGGAGACGCCGGGGCGCGCTTGCGTCTAGCGTGGCGTGCTTGCGCCTAGTGGTCGTCCCAGTGGCCGTCGTGCTCGGCGTGGCGGTGGCCGTCGTGCAGGTAGTCGACGTGGTCGCCGTGCGCGACCGCGGGATGCCCGCAGCCCTCGCCGTGCCGGTGGCCGTGCTCGTCGTGCGCCGTGTGACCGCTCGGCTCGCACTCGTCCCAGTGCCCGGAGTGCTCCCGGTGCAGATGTCCGTCGTGCGCGTAGTCGACGTGGTCGCCGTGCGGCACGGCGGTGTGCCCGCAGTCCGGGCCGTGAGTGTGCTCGTGGGTCGGGTGCTCCAGGTGAAGGGTGGTCATGATGCTCACCTTCGTGAGTGGCGTGAAATGACGGCTCAGGCTAGCGCCAGAAAGAACCGCATTCATCGCTATTTGCGCTATTACGCCCCATTTGA
This sequence comes from Streptomyces sp. NPDC007095, assembly GCF_040634475.1. Taxonomy (NCBI): domain Bacteria; kingdom Bacillati; phylum Actinomycetota; class Actinomycetes; order Kitasatosporales; family Streptomycetaceae; genus Streptomyces; species Streptomyces sp. NPDC007095. Next base: position 8,713 of record NZ_JBEYFS010000304.1, on the reverse strand, counting down.
TCCGATTCAGAACACCAGTGCCGCCGCGCACACGGCCAGGGCGACGGTGCACAGGGTCGCCGCCGTCGCGTGCCGCGGTGCGAGTGCGGGCGGGCCGTCGGTGCCGGACGTCGCGAGCACCCGGATACGCCGGTGCGCGAGCGCCAGGAAGCCCAGCCACAGTGCGCAGCACAGGGCGCAGGTCGCCACGTCGATCGCCGACGGGCCGCCGTGCAGTGCCGCCTTCGCCGCGAGGACCGCGGCGACGGTGCTCGACAGGGTCGTACGCCGCCACGCGAGCCGCGTACGTTCCGGCTGCAGCCCAGGGTCCCGCTCGGCACGGTCCCGCGGGCCGGGCACGGTCACCCTTCCCAGCCGACGAGGACGACGACGACCATCGCGATGGCCACGATCGCGACGGCGATGCTCAGCAGCGCCGGGAAGCGCGACACGGGTAGGTCCTCCCCGCGGCGCATCGCGCGCTCGCAGCGCACCCAGTGATTGACGGCGCGCAGCGAGCAGAGCACGCCCGCCGCCAGCAGGGCCAGCGCGAGGCCGACCCGCCAGCCCCAGCGCAGGTCCGGCAGGAACTGATCCACGGCGAAGCCCCCGCCGATCAGCGCCAGCGCGGTGCGCAGCCAGGCGAGGAAGGTCCGCTCGTTCGCCAGCGAGAACCGGTAGTCGGGTGTGACGCCCTCCTGCCGGACCTCCTCCGGCGCGAACCACAGCCGGAAGTTCCGTACGAATTCGATCACGCCATCGACCCTACCGGGGCCCGGCGGGGGCTCAGTCGGTGCCCGTCGCCCGGTAGTCCTTCAGGCGCTCGTACGCCGCCAGGCCGTCCGGCACCCACGTCCAGTCCGTCAGACGGCGCTCCACCTCCTCCTCGGTGAGGAAGTCGTGCCAGGCGACCTCCTCCGTCTGGGGGTTCACCGGGAGCTCGCAGCGGACCTCGTAGACGGCCGACCACCAGGTCTGGCCGGAGCCGTTGTCGTAGAGGAACTTGAAGAGGGGGACGGGCCCAGGGAGCCCGGAGACCCCGAGTTCCTCCTCGGCCTCGCGCAGGGCCGCGGAGTCGTAGGACTCGCCCGCGCCCACGACCCCGCCGACGAACATGTCGTACAGGGAGGGGAAGACGAGCTTGGTGGGCGTGCGGCGGTGGACGAAGAGCCGGCCCCGGGCGTCCCGGGCCTGGATGAACACGCAGCGGTGGCGAAGACCGCGCGCGTACGCCTCGCCGCGCGGGGACTGCCCGATGACCACGTCGTTCTCGTCCACGATGTCGAGGATCTCGTCAGCGGCGCTCATGGCCCCATCCAAGCAGCCGCGGGCGCCGGGCGCGGTGCGCGCCGTGCGTGCGGCCCGGCACGCCGCCGCCGGGCGCCCTCAATGCGGCTGGAGGTCCCGTACCGACTCGGTCTTGGTGGTGCCCGACGGCATCGCGGGGTGCATGCCCAGCAGGACGATTCCCGCCACGATCGCCGCGAGTCCCGCCGCTTCCCAGGTGAGTGCCCCCACGTCCGTGCGCAGCTCGTCCCCGAGGAAGCCCACGCCGCACACGATTCCGGCCAGCGGCTGGGCGGCGGTGAGCGCGGGCAGCGACATCCGCAGCTCCGCCGTCTCGAAGGCGCTCTGTACCAGCACAAGGCCCGTCACCCCGAGCACCAGCACCCCGTACGGCTGCCAGCCGGTCAGCAGCTCACTCCAGCTGCCGGCTCCGAACCGCTCCCCGCTGACCCGGGTGAGCGCGTCCTGCACGCCGTACAGCAGCCCCGCGGCCAGCGCGAGCAGGACGGGCGCCGCGCTCAGCCGGGAGCGCTTGGCGTAGGTGGTGAGCAGCAGCGCGAGCCCGATCATGATCCCGATGATCAGCCAGTGCCGCAGCGGATCGGTCACCGAGTCGCCGCCCTTGGGCTTGCCCGCCACGATGAACGCCGTGACCCCGCCCGCGAGCAGGACGAGGCCCGCCCAGCCCTGGCGGCCCAGGGGGTGCTTGGTCTGATGGCGGGAGAGCGCGAGCGCGAAGAGCAGGTTGGTCGCGAGGAGGGGTTCCACCTGGGAGATCTCGCCCTTGCCCAGGGCGACCGCGCCGAGGATCATGCCGCACACCATGAGCCCGATGCCGCCCAGCCAGCGGGGCACCCGGATGAGGTCGAGCAGCAGGCGCGGGGAGAGGAAGTCGCTCAGCGGAGCGTGCGAGGCGGCGTTCTGCTGGAGCACGAAACCGAAGCCCAGACAGCAGGCCGCGCTCACCGAGAGGATCAGAACGAGAACCGACACGCTGGGTACCTCGAAACATCGGGAGTCTGAGCGGGTCACGCGCGCGTATTCCCGCCGACTGTAGTGCCATCGACCGGGCCCTGCCCACGGGAGTACCCGGAACCGGGCAGTTGACTCGGTCACTCCTCTTGCCGAAGGATCTGACCGATCAGTAACAACGGCTGGTCGAGCGGCGGCCGTGCTTGTTCGACCGGTGCCGATGCCTGATGTCTTCCGTACCACTGTCTCATCAACCAACGACGATGCCGCCGGCTCGTGACGAAGCCGACAGAAACCGACCGGAAACGGACGGCAGGCCGAGAGGACGGGCCCATGGCCTACGACGCAGATGTGATCGTGATCGGAGCGGGCCTCGCGGGGCTCGCCGCGACCGCGGAGCTCGTCGACGCGGGCCGCAAGGTGATTCTCCTCGACCAGGAGCCGGAACAGTCGATAGGCGGCCAGGCGCACTGGTCCTTCGGCGGACTCTTCTTCGTGAACTCGCCCGAGCAGCGCCGGATGCGGATCAAGGACAGTCACGCGCTCGCCCTCCAGGACTGGATGGGCACGGCCGGCTTCGACCGGGCCGAGGACCACTGGCCGCGCCGCTGGGCCGAGGCGTACGTGGACTTCGCGGCCGGAGAGAAGCGGTCCTGGCTGCACCAGCAGGGGGTCCGCTTCTTCCCGGTGGTCGGCTGGGCGGAGCGCGGCGGCTACGACGCCAACGGTCACGGGAACTCCGTGCCGCGCTTCCACATCACGTGGGGGACCGGGCCCGGGGTGGTCGCGCCCTTCGAACGGCGGGTGCGCGCCGGGGTCGCCCGGGGGCTCGTCCAGCTCAGGTTCCGCCACCGGGTGACCGGGCTGTCCCGCAGCGCGGGCACCGTCGACACGGTCACCGGCGAGATCCTGGAGCCGTCGGGCGCAGCGCGCGGGCAGGCCAGCAGCCGTACCGTCGCCGGGGCGTTCGAGCTCAAGGCGCAGGCGGTGATCGTCACCTCGGGCGGCATCGGCGGCAACCACGACCTGGTCCGCGCGAACTGGCCCGAGCGGCTCGGCACTCCGCCCGAGAAGATGGTCGCGGGCGTCCCCGCGCACGTCGACGGCAAGATGCTCGCGATAGCCGAGGAGACGGGTGCGCACCTCATCAACCGCGACCGCATGTGGCACTACACCGAGGGCATCCAGAACTGGAACCCCATCTGGGAGAACCACGGCATCCGCATCCTGCCGGGCCCGTCCTCCCTCTGGCTGGACGCCCGCGGGAACCGGCTCCCGGTGCCCCTCTTCCCGGGCTTCGACACCCTCGGCACGCTCGAACACATCATGAAGACCGGATACGAGTACACGTGGTTCGTGCTCGACCAGAAGATCATCGGCAAGGAGTTCGCGCTCTCCGGCTCGGAACAGAACCCGGATCTGACGGGCAAGTCGATCAGGGATGTCATCGGACGGGCGCGCGCCGACGTACCGGGCCCCGTCAAGGCGTTCATGGACAACGGCGCGGACTTCGTCGTCGAGAAGGACCTGGGCGCCCTGGTGCGCGGCATGAACGCCCTCACCAAGGAGCCGCTGATCGACGAGGCCGCGCTGCGCCGCGAGATCGTCGCGCGTGACCGGGAGATCGCGAACCCGTTCACCAAGGACCTCCAGGTGATGTCGATCCGCGGCGCCCGCAACTACCTCGGGGACAAGCTGATCCGTACGGCCACCCCGCACCGCATCCTCGACCCCAAGGCGGGCCCGCTCATCGCCGTCCGCCTCCACATCCTCACCCGCAAGAGCCTGGGCGGCCTGGAGACCGACCTCTCCTCGCGCGTACTGACGGAGGGCGGCGACCCGCTCTCCGGTGTGTACGCGGCCGGCGAGGCCGCCGGCTTCGGCGGCGGCGGAGTCCACGGCTACCGCTCCCTGGAGGGCACCTTCCTCGGGGGCTGCCTCTTCTCCGGCCGCACAGCGGGCCGAGCGGCCGCCGAGGCGGTGAGCTGACTCTCGCAGGGGCCGTCGCGAGGTCGGGTTTCAGCCGTGACCGGACTCCGGGGAACCGGGGTCCGGTCACGGCCCGGCCCCCGCAGGGAGTCGAGCCCGCCCCCGGAGAGAGCTGTCCCACCAGCCGGTTCCCGTCCCGGAGAGCGTGCGGGGGAACATCAACTCTGCGCCATTCAAGGGAAGTTGAATCGTTCGGCGGATCTGTCCGGCCTTGACGTAAACCCTCAGCCAAGGGTTTGCTTTGCGTGATCACCCCTTGACCAGCCGCGTCTGTGAGGAACCCCCGCGGTGTCGCCACCCCCGCCACCCCCTCCTCCCCTCGGCCGTGGCCGCAAACGCGCGGTCCACGCCTTCGACGCCGCCCTCGACGACGTCGAACTCGTCGCCGCGCGCACCTCGTTGGCCCAGGGACGATGGACCGCGGTCCGCGCACTGCTCGCCGCCACCGGCGACGACTGGGACCGCCGCGGACACCGCGTCACCGTCCTCGCCCAGGAGCCCGCCGCCCTCGCCTGGGCCCGTGACTGGCAGCTCGCGGAACCCGAGTCCGCCGACGCCGCCGTACTCCTCGCCTGCGCCACCGTCCAGCGCGCCCTGCACGGCAAGGACCGCCCGGAGCGGGCCCGCGAGACCTGCGCCGCCGCCGCCGCGCTCGCGCCGGCCGACCCGACCCCCTGGCTCGGCCTGCTGATACTGGAGCGTTCGCGCGGCAGCGAGGGCGACGTGGTCCGGCTCTTCGACGAGGTGCGCCACCGCTATCCCGAGCACCACCACGCCCACCACCTGATGGTCGCCCGGCTCGCCGAGCGCCGCGCCGAGGCCGGCCAGGACCCCCTCCACGAGGTCTACGACTTCGCGAACTGGGCGGCCGAACAGGCGCCCGCCGACTCTCCGCTCGCGATGCTGCCCGTCGTCGCGCACGCCGAGCGCTATCGCGTGCTGGCCGGCGCCGGCAGCGAGTCCGCCGACCCGGCCGCCTCCGGACACTGGGTCGGACGCCGGGCCCGTCAGGTGATGAAGGCCGCCTTCGACTGGTGGCTGGAGTGGGAGCGCGAGGACCACCCCCGCCGCCACCTCGACCTCAACTTCCTCGCCCACGCCAAGTTCTGCGAGGGCCGGGGCGCCGAGGCCGCCGCCCTGTTCCACCGCATCGGCCCGCACGCCACCCCGGTGCCGTGGTCGTACCCGGACCGCGACCCGTACCGAGCCTTTCGTGCCGCCCGCGACAACGCCCTCGGCACGGTGTGACCCCACCCACAAGAAGTCGAGAAACCCGAAAGGACGGCCCCGCGATGACGACGGGCAGTTCGAGCACCTCGAGCAGTTCGAACACGGGTAGACCCGCCACGACCGGTGGCGCCATCAGCACCTTCAAGGGCCAGGACCGCGCTCTGCACGCGGGCCGGCTCGGCACGGGAGGTCTGCTGCTCTCCGTCCTCGCGGCGACCGCCCCCCTCATGGTGGTCGCGGGTGTCATGCCCACGGCATTCGCGGTGATGGGCGTCGTCGGGGAACCGCTGATCTTCGTCATCCTCGGCGTGGTCCTCGCTCTCTTCAGCGTCGGGTACGCCGAGATGAGCCGCCACGTCCACAACGCGGGCGCCTTCTACGCCTACGTCGCCCGCGGTCTCGGCGGGACCGCGGGCGCCGGCGCCGCCGCGGTCGCCCTCGTCGCCTACAGCGCGCTGCAGTTCGGTATCTACGGCATCTTCGGCTTCGAGGTCTCCGGGCTGTTCGCCACCTACGCCGACGTCGAAGTCGCCTGGTGGATACCGGCGCTGATCGCCGTCCTCGCCGTCGGCGCGCTCTCCTGGCTGAAGATCGACGTCAACGCGCGTGTACTCGGCGTCCTCCTGGTCGTCGAGGTGGCGCTCGTCGTCATCTTCGACATTGCCGCCGTCGCCGACCCCGCCAAGGAGGGCCTCTCCCTGCACGCCTTCAACCCGGACACACTCACCGGGGCGGGCGTCGGCACCGCGCTGTGCTTCTGCATCGCCGCCTTCACCGGCTTCGAACAGGCACCGGTGTACGCCGAGGAGACCAGCCGCCCGCACATCCTCGTCCCGCGCGTGATGTTCCTGGCGATCGGCTTCGTCGCCGTCTTCTTCGCGCTCAGCTCCTGGGCGCTGACCGTCGCCGCGGGCCCCTCCGGGATCGTCGGGGCGTCGCAGAAGCAGAGCGCCGGACTGCTGTTCTTCCTCACCGAGTCGCGCCTCGGCGGCACCTTCACCGACATCCTTCACGTCCTCTTCGTGACCGGCATGTTCGCGGCGCTGCTCAGCTTCCACAACGTCGTCGCGCGGTACGCCTTCGCCATGGGCCGCGAAGGGCTGCTGCCCTCCGCCTTCGGCCGGACCACCGGCACCAGCGGCGCGCCCGGCACCGGCTCGCTGCTGCAGACCGGCGTCTCCGTGATCGTGCTGATCGCGTTCGCCGTGACCGACGACAAGCCCACCGGTGACCCGACCGCGCCCGTGCTGCACCTGTTCACCTGGGCCGGAAACGTCGGCGCGCTCGGCGTCATCCTGCTGATGGCGGCGGCCTCGCTCTCCGTGATCGTCTTCTTCGCCCGCCGCGGCGCCGCCCGCGCCCAGGCCTGGCGCCTGGCCACCTCGGCGATCGCGGCCGTCGCCCTCCTCGTGATCGCGGGCTACACGGTCAAGGACTTCGACATCCTGGTCGGGGCCGGTCCGGACTCCGCGCTCAGCTGGCTGCTGCCCGCCCTGATCGCGGCCGCCCTGGTCGTCGGCCTGGTGCAGGGCCTGGTGCTGCGCTCCCGCAAACCCGAGGCGCACGCCCGTATCGGACTCGGCAACGAGGCGTTCCAGCTGGACAAGGCGGCGGAGTCCACCCCCTGATCCGGCGGCCCGATCAGGGGCACCCGTTCTGAGAAGTGTGTGAGAAGTGGTTACGGAAGTCTGACGAGCACCCGCTGCCGCTGGCCTCAAGGGGGTCGCGGGTGCTCGTATGGGTGTGTGAACCCTGAACAGCCCCCTCGGCGGGGACCGGACCGGCCCCGGGAGCGCCCACCGGAGGACCCGGAAGCCTCCGGCACGCCCGTCGGCCGCCGGCTCCTGCTCGGCACGCTCGGACTCGGCGCCCTCGGCGTGCTGGCCGCGCCCACCCTGCAGCGCGGCCTGGAGTCCCTCTTCGCCGACGACCCCACCGGGCTGAGCGGCCTGCTCCCCAACGGCGGCGGATTCCGCTACTACTCGGTGACCTCCTCCGTCCCGCACAAGGACGCGTCGAACTACCGCCTCACCATCGACGGCCTGGTCGACCACCCCCGCAGCTACACCCTGGCCGACCTCAAGGCCCTGCCGCAGACACGGATCGTGCACGACGTCCAGTGCGTCACCGGCTGGCGAGTGCCCGGCACCCCCTTCGAAGGCGTACGGCTGTCCCATCTCCTGGACGCCGCCGGGGTCAAGGCCAAGGGCCGCGCGATCCGCTTCACCTGCTTCGACGGGGCGTACACCGAGAGCCTCACGCTCCAGCAGGCCCGGCGCCCCGACATCCTGGTGGCCCACCGCATGCAGGACAAACCACTCGGCCACAACCACGGCGGCCCGGTCCGCCTCTACGTCGCCCCCATGTACTTCTACAAGTCCGCCAAGTGGCTCTCCGGCATCACCGTCACCGAGGACCTCCGTCCCGGGTACTGGGAGGACCGTGGCTACGACGTGGACGCGTGGGTCGGCCGCTCGAACGGACGCGACGATGCACCCACGAGTTGACGACACCCAGACCCTCGCCGCGCCCGCGCCGCGCGTACGGCGCTTCAGCCGCGCCGAGCGCTGGGTGCACCGCGTGACCGCCCTGCTGATGGGGATCTGCGTGGCGACGGCGGCCTGCCTGTACCTCCCGATGTTCGCCGAGCTCGTCGGCCGCCGTGAGCTGGTGGTCAGGATCCACGAGTGGGCGGGCCTGATGCTGCCGGTACCGGTCCTGGCGGGCCTGGTCTCCCGCGCCTTCCGCGCGGACCTGGGCCGCCTCAACCGCTGGGGCCCGCACGACCGTACGTGGCTGCGCGCGGCGCTGCGGCGGGACCGGCGCCCCGCGTCCCGCCCGGCGGCCAAGTTCAACGCGGGCCAGAAGACCTACGCCGCCTGGATCGCCGGCGCGACCCTGGTCATGCTCGCCACGGGGCTGCTGATGTGGTTCACCCACCTCGCCCCGCTGATGTGGCGCACCTCGGCGACCTTCGTCCACGACTGGCTGGCGCTCACGATCGGCGTCGTCCTCGCGGGCCACATCGGCATGGCCCTCGGCGACCCGGAGGCCCGCCGCGGCCTGCGCACGGGCTCGGTGAGCCAGGAGTGGGCGGAGCGGGAGCATCCCCTCTGGCGGCCCTAGACCGAGTCTGCCGGGGGCCCGCGGCCCCCGGCACACCCCCTAGGCCCTGTCGTCAAATTCCCGTCTGCCCTGCGACGCCATGCACGCACTCTCACCGCACCAGGCACAGATCCAAGTACGTCCAGTACGA
>NZ_JBEYFS010000303.1:0-11609 GCF_040634475.1 Streptomyces sp. NPDC007095 | reverse complement strand
CCGCCCTGCCCGCCGCCGCGGCGACGAAGGCCGCCGCGACCGCGGCGCCGCCGTACGCCTCCTACTGGTACCCCGACTCGCTGCCCTCGGGCACCCCCGGCACCGGCATCACCTGGCGGGGCCTCAAGGCCTGGAGCGCCGCCACCGACACCGACCTGGCGTTCAACGCGTCGACCGTGCCGCTCGCCGCCCGGTTCACACCGACCCCGGCCAACACGACGGCCCGCAGCGGCCAGGCCCGCGTCCAGTCCCTCGTGTCCTTCGGACCCACGTCGAGCAACCCCTCGCAGGGCGCCGCCACGGCCGACTACTACGCCCTCACGCACTGGGCGTATCTCGACGAACTCGTCTTCTGGGGCGGCTCGGCGGGCGAGGGCCTGATCCTCGCGCCGAACGCCCCGATCGTCGACGCGGCGCACCGGCACGGCGTGCCCGTCCTCGGCAATGTCTTCCTGCCGCCCGTCGCCTACGGCGGACAGCTCCAGTGGACCCGCGACCTGGTGCAGAAGGACTCCACCGGGCACTACCCGCTCGCGGCGCAGCTCGTCGCGGTGGCGGCGGCGTACGGCTTCGACGGCTGGTTCATCAACGCCGAGACCAGCGGTGGAAACACCGCGCTCGCCACCGACATGCTCGGCTTCATGAACGAACTCAAGACGCTCGGGACGGCCCAGGGGCAGCGCGTCACCTGGTACGACGCGATGACCGTGAGCGGCTCGGTGAGCTGGCAGGGCGCACTGAACAACCAGAACAAGACGTTCTTCCAGGCCGCCGACTCCATGTTCGTCGACTTCCGCTGGTCCCAGAGCAGCCTGGCCTCCTCCGCGACGGCGGCCGGGCAACTCGGCCGCAGTCCCTACGAGTTGTGGGCGGGCGTCGACGTCGAGGCCGGCGGCACCAGCGCGTCCGTGAACTGGGACGCCATCGTCCCGAGCACCAAGGCCCACGTCACCTCCCTCGGCTTCTACCGGCCCGAGTGGACCCGCAACCACCTGCCCGCGAGCCGCACCCCCGGCGACTTCCACGCCGCCGACGACCTGTTCTGGACCGGCTCCTCCCTCGACCCCTCCAAACCGAACACGAGCGCGAGCTGGCGCGCCCCGGCCGTCTCCGTCGCCGACCGCTCGACGGTCGCCTCCGTTCCCTTCGCGACCGTCTTCAACACCGGCCACGGACTGAAGTGGTACGAGGACGGCGAGGCCGCCTCGGACACGGCCTGGAACCACCTCGGCCTCCAGGACCGGCTGCCCTCCCGCCGCTGGGTCGTGCGCACGACCGGACAGCGCCCCGCCGTCACCTTCGACTTCGCGGACGCCTGGCGGGGCGGGAGCAGCCTGCTCGTCGACGGCGCCCTGGACGCGCCCACCACGCTGGACCTGTACGCGACGAGGCTGCCGCTCACCGCGGACACGGTGGTCGAGCTCACGTACCGCACGGACACGGGCGCCGCCGCCGTGGAGCTGGCCGTCGCCACCGCCGAGCCGGGCGCTGCGGGCGGGGCGCCCCCGTACACGTACTTCCCGGTCACGTCCTCGGGCGACGGCTGGGGGACGGCCACCGTGCGCCTGACCGGACTGAGCGGGACCGTGCACGCGCTGGGCGTACGGCTGACGGCGAGCAGTGGTCCGGTGCGCTGGCGTCTCGGCGGGCTCGCGGTCCGCGATGCCGTGCTCACCCCCGACGCACCCACCGACCTGCGCGTCACCGGCGCCGACGGAGGCAACCTGCGCTTCGCCTGGCAGGGCGCACCCGGCGAAGTACGCCATTACGAGCTGTACCGGACGCTCCCCGACGGCACGCGCCGCTTCCTCGGCGGCACCTGCCAGAGCGCGTTCTACGTCGGCGGTCTCACCCCCGAGCAGGGTGAGCCGGCCGGGGGGTTCGAAGTGCGCGCGGTGGGGGAGCTGTTCACCGTCTCGACCGCCGCCACGACCACCCACACCTGGTAGCAGCACCACCTTCCCGCATCGTCTTCACCCCACGGAGCACCCCATGCATGACGACCGCACCCTGGTCGAAGCCCGCCTCAAGCGCGTCCTCGACGAGCGCATCCGACCCGCCGTGTACCCCGAGTCCGTGCCGCTGGAAGTCGCGGTGTGGCACGCGCCCGGTGAGCCGGTGCCCGTCGCCGAGGGGCTCGCGGCCACACCCGAGCCGATCGAGGTGGGTGCGCGCTGGGGCGCTCCGTGGGGCACCAGCTGGTTCAGGGTCACCGGGACCGTCCCGGAGGCCTGGGCCGGCCGGACGGTCGAGGCACTGCTGGACCTCGGCTTCGACGAGAACATGCCCGGCTTCCAGTGCGAGGGGCTCGTCTACCGGCCCGACGGCACTCCGGTGAAGGGCCTCAACCCGCGCAACCAGTGGGTGCGGATCGGCGCCCCGGTCGAGGGCGGCGAGGAGGTCCGGCTGCACGTCGAGGCCGCCTCCAACCCGGTGATCCTCGACTACCACCCCTTCCTGCCCACCCAGTTGGGCGACAGGGAGACCGCGGGCAGCGAGCCCCAGTACACCCTCACCCGGATGGACCTCGCCGTCTTCGACGAGACCGTGTGGGAGCTCGTGCTCGACCTGGAGGTCCTCGGCGAACTGATGGCCGAGCTGCCGGTGGAGTCGGCACGGCGCTGGGACATCCTGCGCGCGGTGGAGAAGGCGCTCGACGCGGTCGACCTCCAGGACGTGGGCGCGAGCGCCGCAGCGGCCCGCGCACGGCTGGCCGGGGTGCTCGCCGAGCCCGCCGTGCCGTCCGCGCACCGCATCAGCGCCGTCGGGCACGCGCACATCGACTCCGCGTGGCTGTGGCCGCTGCGCGAGACCGTCCGCAAGGTGGCGCGGACCACCTCCAACATGACCGCGCTCATCGAGGACGAGCCCGACTTTGTCTTCGCGATGTCCCAGGCCCAGCAGTGGGCCTGGGTGAAGGAGCACCGGCCCGAGGTGTGGGCGCGGGTGAAGAAGGCGGTCGCGGAGGGGCGGTTCGTGCCCGCGGGCGGCATGTGGGTCGAGTCGGACACCAACATGCCGGGCTCGGAGGCGATGGCCCGTCAGTTCGTGCACGGCAAACGGTTCTTCCTCGACGAGTTCGGCATCGAGAACGACGAGGCCTGGCTCCCGGACACCTTCGGCTTCGCCGCCGGACTCCCGCAGATCATCAAGGCGGCCGGCTCCAAGTGGCTGCTCACCCAGAAGATCTCGTGGTCGCAGACCAACAAGTTCCCGCACCACACCTTCCAGTGGGAGGGCATCGACGGCACCCGCATCTTCACGCACTTCCCGCCCGTCGACACCTACAACTGCTCCATGCGGGGCAGCGAACTCGCCCACGCGGCCAAGAACTTCAAGGACAAGGGCGTCGCCCGGCACTCCCTCGCCCCCACCGGCTGGGGTGACGGAGGCGGCGGCACCACCCGCGAGATGGTCGCCAAGGCGGCCCGGGTCCGTGACCTCGAAGGCTCCGCCACCGTGGTGTGGGAGACCCCGGCGGAGTTCTTCAAGAAGGCCGAGGACGAGTACCCGAACGCCCCCGTCTGGGTCGGCGAGCTGTACCTCGAACTCCACCGCGCCACGCTCACCAGCCAGGCGAAGACCAAGCAGGGCAACCGGCGCAGCGAACACCTCCTGCGCGAGGCCGAACTCTGGGCGGCGACCGCGGCCGTCCGGACCGGATTCCCGTACCCGTACGAGGAGTTGGACCGCATCTGGAAGACGGTCCTGCTCCACCAGTTCCACGACATCCTGCCCGGCTCCTCCATCGCCTGGGTGCACCGGGAGGCGCGCAGGACGTACGAGCGGGTTGCCGAGGAACTGACCGGCATCATCGACGCGGCGCAGCGGGCGCTGGCGGGTGAGGGCACCACGGAGCTCGTGTTCAACTCCGCGCCGCACAGCAGGGACGGGGTCCCGGCGGGCGGGGCCCTGCCCGCCGCCGTCGCGAGCGAGGTGGCGCTCGCGCCGCGCGTAGGCGGCGGCCACGTCCTCGACAACGGCCTCCTGAGGGTCGAGATCGACGCCCGGGGCCTCGTCGTCTCCGCCTACGACCTCGACGCCGACCGCGAGACGATCGCCCCGGGACGCGCCGCGAACCTGCTCCAGATCCACCCCGACTTCCCGAACATGTGGGACGCCTGGGACGTCGACGAGTTCTACCGCAACACGGTCACCGACCTGGTCGACGCCGATGAGGTCGTGCCTGGTGAGGACGGCGTGTCGGTGCGGATCGTACGGTCCTTCGGTGCCTCGCGGGTCACCCAGGTGCTGTCGCTCGCGCCGGGGGAGCGGCGGCTCGGCATCGACACCGAGGTCGACTGGCACGAGACGGAGAAGTTCCTGAAGCTCGCCTTCCCGCTCGACGTGCACGCGGAGCGGTACGCCTCCGAGACGCAGTTCGGGCACTTCTACCGGCCGACGCACACCAACACGTCCTGGGAGGCCGCCAAGTTCGAGGCGTGCAATCACCGGTTCGTGCACATGGAGGAGCCGGGCTGGGGTGTCGCGCTCGTCAACGACTCGACGTACGGCCATGACGTGACCCGTACCGTCCGCGACAGCGACTCCGGTACGACCACCACCGTGCGCGTCTCGCTGCTGCGCGCCCCGCGCTTCCCCGACCCCGAGACCGACCAGGGCGTCCACCGCTTCCGGCACGCGCTGGTGCCGGGGGCCGGCATCGGGGACGCGGTGCGCGAGGGGTGGCGGATCAATCTGCCGGAGCGGCGGCTGAGCGGCGGGCGTGAGGCCGCGCCCCTGGTGGAGGTGGCGCAGGACGCGGTCGTGGTGACCGCGGTCAAGCTCGCCGACGACGGCAGCGGGGATGTGGTCGTACGCTTCCACGAGTCCCGGGGCGGGCGGACCAAGGCCACGCTGACGGCCGGGTTCGGGGTCGGTGACGTCACCGTGACCGACCTGCTGGAGCGGCCCCTGACCGATGCGGCCACCCCCCGGCGTGACGGCGACCGGGTCACCCTGTCGCTGCGCCCCTTCGAGCTGGTCACCCTGCGGCTGACGCGCGCCTGATCGGTGCGTGCCTGAGCGGGGGCGTGCCTGACCCCTTCCCGGGCTGCGGATATCCGGCTACTGCGTGAGCTGGGTCCGCAGCCACTGCTCGACCTCGCCCACGTGCGCGGCGGCGGCCGCCCTGGCCGCCTCCGGGTCGTGGGCCACCAGCGCGCGGTGGATCGCCGCGTGCTCGCGGCGCGTCCGCTCGAAGGCGCCCTCCTCCTCGTAGCCCCGCCAGACCCGGGCGCGGAACGTGCGCGAGGACAGGCCCTCCAGGATGGCGGCCATGGTCTCGTTGCCCGCGGCGGCCGCGATCTCGCGGTGGAAGGCCAGGTCGTGGGCGAGGATCTCCTCCGGGTCGTCCGTCGCGTTCATCGCCATCAGGTGTTTCTCGACCTCGGCGAGCTGGTCGGCCGTGATCCGCGCCGCGGCCAGCGCGGTCGCCGTCGACTCCAGGATCCGCCGCACCTCCAGCAGCTCGACCAGTCGCGGCCCGCGCGAGAGGTCGGCCACCACGCCGAAGGTCTCCAGCAGGTCCCCGGCCTCGAGCTGGGTGACGTAGATGCCCGAGCCGTGCCGGGCCTCCAGTACACCGAGGACCGTGAGCGCGCGGATCGCCTCGCGCATCGAGCTGCGGGACATGCCCAGCTGAGCGGCCAGATCACGTTCGGTCGGCAGGCGCTGCCCGGGCTCCAGCCGGCCCTCGCCGATCATCGCCTTGATCCGCTCGATGGCGCGCTGCGTCACGGTGCCCTTCTGCGGGGCCGACTCGTCCACGCCGTCTCCTCCTGTTGCCGGGTGCGCCGCAGTCTAACCATCAGAGTGGTCGGACCACTACGGCTGATAACGCGGAAATTTTGGCGCACAGGGGTGTTGCGGAGGCGAAGTGGTCTGATAAATATTCGTCCCGGTTGAGCGGGACGCTCGGCCACGCACCGTCACACCCGATCGATCTCGCTCAACGAGGAGCCGTCAGATGGCCGGCAGAAACGTGCGGAACACGCGAATTGCGTCGCGGGCAGTGCGTGCGGCGGCTGCGGCCGCCTGCGCGACCCTCGTGCTCGCGGCATGCGGCAGCACCAAGGACTCCGTGTCGTCAGGCGGCGGGGGCACCGGCAAGGTCGGGGTGATCCTGCCCCTGCTGACCTCGCCGTTCTGGCAGTCCTACAACGACTACGTGCCGAAGATGGCGAAGTCCGAAGGGGTCGACGCCCTAAAGACCGTCAACTCCAACAGTGACCCGTCCCAGCAGATCACCGACATCAACAACCAGCTCAACCAGGGTGTGAAGGGCCTCGTCGTGGCCCCCCTGGACAGCGCCGCGATCGCCGCCGGGCTCGACCAGGCCGAGCGCAAGGGCGTGCCCGTGGTCGCCGTCGACGTGGCGCCCGAGAAGGGCAAGGTCGCCATGGTCGTACGCGCCAACAACGTCGCCTACGGCGAGAAGGCCTGCGAGTACCTCGGCAAGCAGATCCCCTCCGGCAAGGTCGTACAGATCATGGGCGACCTGGCCTCCGTCAACGGCCGGGAGCGCTCCGAGGCCTTCCGCACCTGTGTGCAGAAGAACTACCCGAAGCTCAAGGTCCTGGAGATCCCCGCCAAGTGGGAGTCCGACACCGCGGCCTCCAAGCTCGACACCCTGCTGAACGCCAACCCCGACATCAAGGGCATCTACATGCAGGCGGGCGGCGTCTACCTCGCGCCGACCCTGCAGACCCTCAAGTCCAAGGGCATGCTGAAGAAGACCGGCCAGGCGGGCCACATCACGATCGTCTCGAACGACGGCATCCCGCAGGAGTTCGACGCCATCCGCAAGGGCGAGATCGACGCCACCGTCTCCCAGCCGGCCGACGCGTACGCCAAGTACGGCATGTACTACATCAAGGCCGCGATGCAGGGGAAGACGTTCAAGACCGGCCCGACCGACCACGACTCCGAGATCGTCAAGCTGCCCAGCGGCATCCTGGAGGACCAGCTGCCGGCGCCGCTGGTGACCAAGGACAACGTCGACGACCCCAAGCTCTGGGGCAACACGGTCAAATGAGCACCCCACTGGTGGAGGCGCGGGGGATAGCCAAGCGGTACGGCCCCACCGTCGCCCTCCAAGACGGCCGGCTCACCGTTCTCCCCGGTGAGTCCCACGCCCTCGTCGGGCGCAACGGCGCGGGCAAGTCCACCCTCGTCACCATCCTCACCGGCCTCCAGGCCCCCGACGAGGGCGAGGTCCGCTTCGACGGCGATCCCGCGCCCGCGCTCACCGACCGCGACGCCTGGCGCCGCAAGGTGGCCTGCGTCTACCAGAAGCCCACCGTCGTACCGGAACTGACGGTCGCCGAGAACCTCTTCATCAACCGGCAGCCCGTCGGGCGGGGCGGCTTCATCAGCTGGCGCAGGCTGCGGGCCGAGGCGGCGCAGGTCCTGGACACCTGGGACGTGCATGTCGACCCGGAGGCCCGCACCGCCGACCTCAAGGTCGAGGACCGCCAAATGGTGGAGATCGCCCGGGCGCTCAGCTTCGGCGCCCGGTTCATCGTCCTCGACGAGCCGACCGCGCAGCTCGACAACCGGGAGATCGAACGGCTCTTCACCCGGATGCGCGCGCTCCAGGAGTCCGGTGTCACCTTCCTGTTCATCTCGCACCACCTCCAGGAGGTGTACGAGGTGTGCCAGACGGTCACCGTGCTGCGCGACGCCCGCTGGATCACCACCGCGCCGGTCGCCGAACTCCCCCGCACGGCCCTGGTGGAGGCCATGGCGGGGGAGTCGATCGCCGAGCAGACCGTCACGCACCAGTCCGTCGTCGCGGACGCCCCGGTGCTGCTCGACGCCCGGGGGCTCACCTCCGACGCGTACGAGGACATCGACCTCACCGTCCGCCGCGGCGAGGTCGTCGGCCTCGCCGGCTCCAGCGGGAGCGGCAAGATCGAGCTCGCCGAATCCTTCGCCGGACTGCACACCCCGACCGGCGGAACGGCTCAACTCGACGGTGAACGGATGCCCTTCGGTGACGTGCAGGCCGCGCTCAAGGCGGGCGTCGCCTGTGTCCCGCGCGACCGGCACGAACAGGGTCTCGTCTCCGGGATGACCATCGGCGACAACACCACCATGAGCGTCCTGAACCGGCTCGGCCGCTACGGCTTCATCGGCGCCGCCCGCAAGCGCGGCTTCGCCACCGAGCTGATCGAACGCCTCGACATCCACACCGAGGGCCCCGAACAGCCCGTCTCCGACCTCTCCGGCGGCAACGCGCAGAAGGTCGTCATGGCCCGCGCCCTCGCCTCCGACCCCCGCCTCCTCGTCCTCATCAACCCCACCGCGGGCGTCGACGTGAAGTCCAAGGAGTCACTGCTGTCCCGGATGGACAGCGCCAGCGAGGACGGCACCGCCGTGCTCGTCGTCTCCGACGAACTCGACGACCTGCGGCGCTGCGACCGCGTCCTCGTCCTCTTCCACGGCCGTGTCGTCGCCGAGCACCCGGCGGGCTGGCACGACCACGAGCTGATCGCCTCCATCGAAGGAGTGGACCATGGCTGACACGAAGGCCCCGTCGGCCTCGTCGCCCACCTCCGCGCGCGTCCCCGACGCACGGGCCGCCAAGACCGTACTGCTCCGCAGGGCCCGCGAACTCGCCCTTGTGCCGGCCCTGTTGGTTCTCCTGGTGCTCGGCGCGATCGTCAACGACTCGTTCCTCACCGAACGGAACCTGATCTCCATCCTGGGCGCCTCGGCGGCCCTCGCGATGGTGGTCCTCGCCGAGTCCCTGGTGCTGATCACCGGCAAGATCGATCTGTCCCTGGAGTCGGTGGTCGGCATCGCGCCCGCCGTCGGCGCCCTGCTGGTGCTGCCGTCCGCGCAGTCCGGCTGGGGCGCGGAATGGCCGACCGCGCTCGCCCTTGTCGCGATCCTCGTCGTGGGCGGAGTCATCGGCGCCTTCAACGGCATCCTCGTGGTGAAGTTCAAGCTCAACGCCTTCATCGTCACCCTCGCGATGCTGATCGTCCTGCGTGGCCTGCTGGTCGGCGCCACCAAGGGCAAGACACTGTTCGGCATGCCCGACGCGTTCTTCTCACTGGCCACCTCCACCTTCCTGCGGGTCCCGCTGTCTGTGTGGCTGGCCGCGGTCGCCTTCGGCGTCACCGGGTTGATCCTCAAGTACCACCGGGTCGGTCGCGCTCTGTACGCCATAGGCGGCAACGCGGAGGCGGCCCGTGCGGCCGGTATCCGCGTCGACCGGATGCTGCTCGGGGTCTCTGTCGTCGCCGGCGTCCTCGCCTCGGTCGGCGGGATCATGCAGACCGGGTACGTCGGTGCGATCAGCGCCAACCAGGGCAACAACATGATCTTCACGGTGATGGCGGCGGCGGTCATCGGCGGCATCAGCCTGGATGGCGGCAAGGGCACCATGTTCGGCGCCCTGACCGGCGTGCTCCTCCTCGGCGTGGTGCAGAACCTGCTCACGCTCGCCCAGGTGCCGTCCTTCTGGATCCAGGCCATCTACGGCGGAATCATCCTGGTCGCCCTGATGATCGCCCGCGTGACCACCGGCCGCGCCCAGGACTGACCCCCCTTCGTCTTCGTACGGATCCAAGGACCCACGGATCCACGGACCCCTCCGTACGCCCCTGTCCCGGACCGAAAGGCCTCCCGTGTCCCCAACTGCCGCCCGTATCACCGCGGTCGACACCTACGACATCCGTTTCCCCACCTCGCGCGAGCTCGACGGCTCCGACGCGATGAACCCGGACCCCGACTACTCGGCGGCGTACGTCGTGCTGCGCGGCGACGCGGCGGACTGTCCCGAGGGGCACGGCTTCACCTTCACCATCGGGCGGGGCAACGACGTCCAGGTCGCCGCGATCGAGGCGCTGCGCGGGCATGTGGTCGGACGCTCGGTCGACGAGCTGTGCGCGGACCCGGGCTCCCTCGCCCGGGACTTGATCGGGGACAGTCAGCTGCGCTGGCTCGGGCCCGAGAAGGGCGTGATGCACATGGCGATCGGTGCCGTCGTCAACGCCGTGTGGGACCTGGCCGCCAAGCGCGCGGAGAAGCCCCTGTGGCAGCTGCTCGCCGACGCCGAGCCGGAGTGGCTGGTCCGCCAGGTCGACTTCCGCTACCTCACGGACGCCCTCACACCCGAGGAGGCGCTCGAACTGCTCCGTCGTGGCCGGGAGGGCGCCGCCGAGCGCGCCGCGGTCCTCCGGGGGAGGGGCTTCCCCGCCTACACCACCTCGCCCGGCTGGCTCGGCTACAGCGACGAGAAGCTCACCCGCCTCGCCGCCGAGGCCGTCGCCGACGGCTTCCGGCAGATCAAGCTGAAGGTGGGTGCCGATCTCGCGGACGACGTACGCCGCTGCCGGGTCGCCCGCTCGGTGGTCGGCCCCGACATCCGGATCGCCATCGACGCCAACCAGCGCTGGAACGTGGACGAGGCGATCACCTGGACCAAGGCCCTCGCCGAGTTCGAGCCCTACTGGATCGAGGAGCCGACCAGTCCCGACGACGTCCTCGGCCACGCCGCCGTCCGGGAGGCCGTCGCCCCCGTCAAGGTCGCCACCGGCGAACACGTCCAGAACCGTGTCGTCTTCAAACAGCTCCTCCAGGCCGGCGCCATCGACGTCCTGCAGATCGACGCCGCCCGCGTCGCCGGCGTCAACGAGAATCTCGCCATCCTGCTTCTCGCGGCCAAGTTCGGCGTGCCCGTCTGTCCGCACGCCGGCGGGGTCGGCCTGTGCGAACTCGTCCAGCACCTGTCGATGTTCGACTTCGTGGCGCTCTCCGGCACCACCGACGACCGGGTCATCGAATACGTCGACCATCTGCACGACCACTTCCTCGACCCGGTGGTGATCAGGCAGGGTCACTACACGGCACCCACTGCGCCGGGCTTCTCCGCGACCATGCGGCCGGAGTCCATCGCGGAGTTCACCTACCCCGGCGGCACCTTCTGGGCCGCCGACCTCGCCCAGCAGAAGTCCGACAGTCAGACGAGCGAAAAGCAGAAGGGGGAAGCGGCGTGAGTGCCGACTTCGAAGGACTCAAGGCGCTGGTGACCGGTGGCGCCTCCGGCATCGGCCGCGCCACCGCAGAGCTGCTCGCCGCCCGTGGGGCGCAGGTCGCCGTCCTCGACCTGGACCCCTCGACGGTCGAGAAGCCCCTGCTCGGCTTCCGCGCCGACGTCACCGACGACGCCTCCGTACGCGGGGCCGTGGCCGCGGCCGTCGCGGACCTCGGCGGACTCGACGTGCTGATCAACAACGCCGGGATCGGCGCCCAGGGCACCGTCGAGGACAACGCCGACGACGAGTGGCACCGGGTCCTGGACGTCAATGTCGTCGGTATGGTCCGTACCGCCCGCGCCGCCCTGCCCCACCTGCGGGAATCCGCACACGCGGCGATCGTGAACACCTGCTCCATCGCCGCCACCGCCGGGCTGCCGCAGCGCGCCCTGTACTCCGCCACCAAGGGCGCCGTCCTCTCCCTCACCCTCGCCATGGCCGCCGACCACCTCCGCGAGGGCGTCCGCGTCAACTGCGTGAACCCCGGCACCGCCGACACCCCCTGGGTCGGCCGCCTCCTCGACGCCGCCGCCGACCCGGCCGCCGAACGGGCCGCACGGC
>NZ_JBEYFS010000302.1:0-11615 GCF_040634475.1 Streptomyces sp. NPDC007095 | reverse complement strand
GGCAAAAGAAGGGGCGCCCTCTCCACTCGGTGGAGAGGGCGCCCCTTCTTTTGCTTCGCCGCGCGCAGGCGCTACCGCAGACGTGCCATCAGGGCGTGCTCGACCAGCGTGATCAGCGCCGACTTCGCGTCGGCGCGGTGCCGGGCGTCCGTCGTGATGATCGGCGTGTCGGGGCCGATCTGAAGGGCTTCACGGACCTCGTCCGGGTTGTAAGGCTGATTGCCGTCGAAGCCGTTGAGGGCGATGACGAACGGCAGGCCGCTGTTCTCGAAGTAGTCGACCGCGGGGAAGCAGTCGGCGAGACGGCGGGTGTCGACCAGGACGATCGCGCCGATGGCGCCGCGGACCAGGTCGTCCCACATGAACCAGAAGCGGTCCTGACCCGGCGTACCGAAGAGGTACAGGATCAGGTCCTGGTCCAGGGTGATGCGGCCGAAGTCCATGGCGACGGTGGTCGTCGTCTTGTCTCCGGTGTGCGTGAGGTCGTCGATGCCCGCGGACGCGGACGTCATGACGGCCTCGGTACGCAGCGGGTTGATCTCCGAGACGGCCCCGACGAACGTGGTCTTGCCCACGCCGAAGCCGCCCGCCACCACGATCTTCGCGGACGTGGTGGAGCGGGAAGGCCCTCCGCTAGAGCTTGCGAAGTCCACTGAGCACCCTTTCGAGCAAAGTCACGTCTGGCTGGCCGCCGGCGTTCTCGTCGCCGCCGGGCTGATGGATGGCGACCAGGCCCGCCTCCGCCAAGTCGGCGACGAGAATCCTGGCCACGCCGAGAGGGATCGTCAGCAGCGCCGAGATTTCGGCCACCGACTTGATCTCCCGGCAGAGGTTGCAGATCCGCTGATGCTCGGGCAACTGGCCCTGCATCTGGTGCGGTTGTGCGGTGGTGTGCACCAGCGCCTCGATGGCGAGCTGGTAGCGGGGCCTGGTGCGGCCGCCCGTCATCGCGTACGGGCGCACCAGAGGGTTGTTCGACGATCCCGCGGGCGCCGCCTCAGGGGTGCGTCGCTGCGGCTGGACAGGCTGGATGCGCGGCGCCGGCGGCTGGTCGTACGGCGAGGGGCCGGGGCCCTGCGGTGCGTACGGCTGCTGACGCCGGTGGCTCGGCGCGGAGGGGAAGTTGAATCGGTTCGGATTCTGAGAACCGTCGCCCTGGCCCTGCCCCTGGCCGGGGCCGTACGACCAGTTGCCCGAAGACGAACCGCCTGGGGGTGTTGCCACTTTCTCCTCCTCCGACTGTGCCGGGCACCCATCACTGTGGGACCGCGTCCCGAAACCTTACGGCCCCGGGACGCCAATACGCACGGTCTGTCTGTTAGTTGAGAAGGCTCCCTTGGAGCTCCGCTCGAAGATCCGGGGTCAGAACCGTACCGGCACGGTCCACCAGAAGGGCCATCTCGTACCCGATGAGACCGATGTCCGCTTCGGGATGTGCAAGGACCGCGAGCGAGGATCCATCGGAAATGGACATGAGGAAGAGGAATCCTCGCTCCATCTCCACAACTGTCTGGTTCACGCTGCCGCCCTCGAAGATGCGGGACGCGCCCGCGGTCAACGAGGTCAGCCCGGACGCGACGGCCGCGAGCTGGTCCGCGCGGTCACGGGGAAAGCCTTCGGACATCGCCAGAAGGAGTCCGTCGGCGGAGACCACCACCGTGTGGGACACCCCGGGGGTGTTGTCCACGAAGTTGGTGATCAACCAGTTGAGGTTCTGCGCCGCCTGGCTCATCGGGCTCACACTAACGCTCCTGGTTGTAGGTGCTGTCAGGACCGAAGCCCTGGCCGTTCGTGTCACTACCTGCATTGCGTCCCTGCTGGACGCCGCGGCGCAGGTTGCTCAGCCTGCCCCGGATGTCCTCGGGAGCGCGGGAGACCTGGGGGCCGCCCTGTGGGGTCGTTTCCGCGGTTCCCTCGACCAGATTGGCCTTGGGCACCCGCCGGGGAAGGCCGGACGAGGTGACCCCGCCCGCCTTGGGCTTCTTGAGCTGCTCGGCGCGCTGCCAGCGGTTGTCGTTGGACGTACGCCAGTCGCCGTCGCCATTGCTCGCGGTGGCCGCGGCCGGTGCCTGAACCCCCTGGGTGCCATGGTCCAAGGGCCGCTGGCCGTTGGTGCCGCTCGCGGTGGATCCGCGGCGCGGCAGCCCGGCGTCGGTCAGCTCATGGGGGGCGGAGGAGGTCGGTCCCGGACGGCTGAAGCCTACGCGGTCCTGCTCACTCACGTCAGCGGCCTGCGAAGATTCCGCTTCGGGAGCGTACTCGGACGGGTAGCCGTTGCGGTACGAGTCCTGCTGCGGCCAGTCGTCCTGGTAGGACGGCTCGTCGAAGGTCGAGAAGGTGTCCGAAGCGGAACTCCGGGCTCCCGTGTGCTCCTCCTGGACCGGCTCCGCATACGCGGGTTCCGGGTAGCCGCCGTTCGACGGGAAGTACGTCTCGTCGTACGTCCCCTGCTGCGGTTCCTCGTACGCCGTCTGCTGGTCGTACGAGGCCTGCTGCTCCTCGTAGGCACCCTGGCCGTTGTCGTACCCGGCCTGCCCGTTGTCGTACGCGGGCTGGGGGGCCGCGAAGTCCTCCTGGTACCTCGGTGCCTCGATGGCCTCCGGCTGGCCCTGTGCCTGGGCCTCCAGGGCCGCACGGCGCTCCTCACGCATCAGCGAGCGCCCGACGGGGTCCAGCTCACGGATGTCGTCGGGGACCTCCGTGTAGCGGCTGTCGTCGAAGCCGAGTTCGGCGGCGGTGCGCATCGGCTGGGCCTGAGACTGGAAGGCCTGCTCCGGCTGGAAGCCCTGCGGCTCCGGGATGATCTGCGAGACGGTGAACTCGTCGCGCTGGAGCTGCTGCTCGCCGCCGCCACCACCGTGGGTGATCGCGTCGGGGAGCATGACGAGCGAGGTCGTACCGGCCTGCTCGCCGGAGGGGCGCAGCTGGACGCGGATGCCGTGCCGGTCGGACAGCCGGCCGACCACGAACAGGCCCATGCGCTGTGAGATCGCGGCGTCCACGGTCGGCGGGTTGGCCAGCTTGTGGTTGATGTCCGCGAAGTCCTCGGCGGTGAGGCCGATGCCCTTGTCGTGGATCTCGACCATGATGCGGCCGTCGGGCAGCCGGGTCGCGGTGACGCGGACCTTGGTCTGCGGGGAGGAGAACGTGGTGGCGTTCTCCAGGAGCTCGGCGAGCAGGTGCACGAGGTCGGTCACGGCGCGGCCGTGGATCTCGGCCTCCGGGACGCCGGAGAGCTCGATGCGCTCGTACTGCTCCACCTCGGAGGAGGCGGCGCGCAGCACGTCCACGAGGGGCACAGGCTGGTCCCAGCGGCGGCCGGGCTCCTCGCCCGCGAGGACGAGGAGGTTCTCGCCGTTGCGGCGCATACGGGTCGCGAGGTGGTCCAGGCGGAAGAGGTTCTCCAGCTGGTCCGGGTCGGCCTCGTTGTTCTCCAGGTCGGTGATCAGGGTCAGCTGGCCCTCGATCAGGGACTGGTTGCGGCGCGACAGGTTGGTGAAGATCGCGTTGATGTTGCCTCGCAGGAGGGCCTGCTCGGCGGCGAGCCGGACGGCCTCGCGGTGGACCTGGTCGAAGGCGCGGGCGACTTCGCCGATCTCGTCCGTGGTGGTGATCGGGATCGGCTGGACGCGGGTGTCGACGCGGCCCGGGTCGGTGCGCGAGAGCTGGTCGACCAGCATCGGCAGACGCTGCTCGGCGACCCCGAAGGCCGCGTTGCGCAGCTGGCGCATCGCGCGGCTCATCTGGCGGGCCATGAGTCCGGCCAGGATGAAGGCGGCGAGCAGGGCGATCACGACGATGGCGCCGTTGACGTAGGCCTGGCGCTGGGCGTCGGAGGCGATGCTTCCGGCGTCGTTGACGGCCCGGTCGATGAGTTCCTTCTCGACCTGGCTGTAGCCCTGGAACTTGAGGGTGGCGGCAGCCATCCAGGTCTCGGGAGTGATGCCCTGAGCGGCGAGCTGAGTGGGCGTGGCGCCGCTGGCGATCGCCTGGATCATCTTGTCCATGGCGGGCGGCGTCACGAAGGTCCCGCCCGCGGCCTCCGTCTTGCTCTTGGCGGCGGCCAGCTGGCTCTTGCCCTCGGCGGTCTTCTGCTCCATGACCGTGCTGAGCCGGGCGGCGTCCGCCTCGGTACCACCGGAGACGTACTCCTGAAGAGCGATGTTCTCCAGATATGCGTACGAGGTGAAGGAGGTGACCTGGAGCGCGTGGTTCTTCGTGTCGGTGCTGGGCTTGACCAGCAGGTGGGTGCCGATCGAGCGCTGCAGCGACTCGGCGCCCTTGGCGAGCGCGATGGCGTACACGGAACGGCCGTAGCTCGTGATGTTGCCGGTGCCCAGGCCCAGTTCGTTCGAGAACTCCATGAGGAGGTGCTCGACGGTGACGTAGCCCTCTTCGGTCTTCACCGGGTCCATGGACTTGGTGAAGGCGGCCTTGCGGATCTGGTCCAGCTGGGGCTCGGCCTTGATCACCAGGCTCAGCCGACGCTCAAGACCCTGCTTGGCCGGCATGCCGACGACTTCCTTGTGGAAGGCGTCGGCCATCTGGTCGGTGGTCGCGCGGACCTGCTTGACCGTGGCGTTGTTCCGGTCGCCCTTGAGCAGTGGCTCGGCGGACACGTCGCGCTCGTTGAGCAGAGCTTCGGCGTAGTCGCTGGAAGCCGCCACGATCTTGGCGACCTTCTCGGCGTCGCGGGCCTCCTGCCAGGTGTCGATCGAGTTCTTCACCTGGAAGCCGCCCATAATGAGGCCGACGATCACAGGTATGAGCAGGATCGCGTTCAGCCTGGTGGGTACGCGCCAGTTACGGGGGGACAGACGACCGCCGCTCGGCGCGGGCGCCGGCGTGGGCTCCGGGACGGGCACCTGTGCGGGCGCCGCGCCGCGCGGCGGCGGGGTGAAGTTGCCCCGTGCCGACGGCTCGGGACCGTTCTTGCTTCGCCTCACTCGACCAACAACCTCTCGGCGTCGGCACCTACGTTGTGCCGCGGTGTCTCCAGCGCCCTTGACTACTGGGCAGTTCAGCGCATTCCAGCACGTCAGGCAGCGCCCTTCCAAACACTCGGAACCGCTGGTTCCGGGTGACGTATCCCCTAGATAAAACGGTCATAAAGAGCGAGCCCCGTCAAAAGACGGGGCCTTTGTGAGCGCAGCGACACCGAATGACCGCGATGCGTGTCGGTGTCCACCGAATTCCATGTCGAAACGTTATGAACACTGTGGCCGACCGTGTCAAACGACACAGCCGGCTCCAATGTCCCTACGACAACTGTCTTATGAAGCTGTCGACTTGAGTGTTACCGCAGACGTGCCATGAGCGCGTGCTCGACCAGTGTGATCAGCGCGCTCTTCGCATCCGCACGGTGCCGGGCGTCCGTCGTGATGATCGGGGCGTCCGGTCCGATCTGGAGCGCCTCGCGCACCTCTTCGGGGTTGTAGGGCTGGTGTCCGTCGAAGCCGTTGAGGGCGATGACGAACGGCAGGCCGCTGTTCTCGAAGTAGTCGACCGCGGGGAAGCAGTCGGCCAGGCGGCGGGTGTCGACCAGGACGACGGCGCCGATGGCGCCGCGGACCAGGTCGTCCCACATGAACCAGAAGCGGTCCTGACCCGGCGTACCGAAGAGGTACAGGATCAGGTCCTGGTCCAGGGTGATGCGGCCGAAGTCCATGGCGACGGTGGTCGTCGTCTTGTCTCCGGTGTGCGTGAGGTCGTCGATGCCGGCGGACGCGGACGTCATGACGGCCTCGGTGCGCAGCGGGTTGATCTCCGAGACGGCGCCGACGAACGTGGTCTTGCCCACGCCGAAGCCGCCCGCCACCACGATCTTCGCGGAGGTGGTCGTACGACCTCCGTCAGAGCTTGCGAAGTCCACTGAGCACCCTTTCGAGCAAAGTCACGTCCGGCGCGCCGCCGTTGTTCTCATCGCCGCCAGGCTGGTGAATGGCGACGAGTCCGGCCTCCGCGAGGTCCGCGACGAGGATCCTGGCCACACCGAGCGGCATGGACAGGAGGGCCGATACCTCGGCCACCGACTTGACCTCACGGCACAGGTGGCAGATCCGCTGGTGCTCGGGGAGCAGCCCCATCAGCTGCGCGGGGTCGGCCGTAGTGCTGATCAGCGCCTCGATGGCGAGTTGGTACCGCGGCCGGGTCCGGCCGCCGGTCATCGCGTACGGACGTACCAGCGGCTGGTCGCCCTCGTCCCCGTACGGCTGTGCGTACGGATCATGAGAGGCGGTGGGCGGGGTCATGAATCCTCCGGGCGGGACAGCAAGTCGGTCATTCGTGCCATCTGTTGGGGCCGGTGGGGGGATTGTGGCGGCCGGACGGTGATTTCGTGCAGTCTCTAGAACCAGGGCCCTTTAGTGGAGCAGACTTCCCTGGAGTTCAGCGCGCAGGTCCGGCGTGAGTACGGCACCCGCCCGATCGACGAGCAGCGCCATCTCGTAGCCGACGAGGCCGATGTCGCACTCCGGGTGGGAGAGGACCGCCAGGGACGAGCCGTCCGAGACGGACATGAGGAAGAGGAAGCCGCGCTCCATTTCGACGACCGTCTGGGCCACCGTGCCGCCCTCGAAGATCCGGGAGGCCCCGGCGGTCAGCGAGGTCAGACCGGAGGCGACGGCCGCAAGCTGGTCGGCGCGGTCGCGTGGGAATCCTTCGGACATGGCCAGAAGGAGCCCGTCGGCGGACACGACGACGGTGTGGGACACCCCGGGGGTGTTGTCCACAAAGTTGGTGATCAACCAGTTCAGGTTCTGTGCCGCCTGGCTCATCGGGCTCAACTAACGCTCCTGCTGGTGAGTGGGGCTGGGGAAGCTGCCGGTCTGGCCGGTACCGGCCTGTCGACCCTGCTGAATGCCCCTACGGAGATTGGTCAGCCGGCCGCGTACGTCATCAGGCGCACGGGAGACCTGCGGACCAGTTTGGTGCTGTTGCTGCTGTGCCGTGCCCGCGACGAGGTTGGCTCGCGGGACGCGGCGCGGCAGGCCTGAGGTGGTGACCCCGCCCGCCGACGGTTGACGGACGCGTTCTGCCTGCCGGACGAGGTCGTCGTTCGGCGAGGTGCGCCAGTTGGCGGAGGCCGGTGCGGCGGCCGGCCGTTGCGGTGGTGCTGTGGGGGTCTGCGGCGGCTGCTGCGAGGACTGCGAGCCGTTGGTGTGGACGCCGTTGTTCTGGGCGCCGTTGTGAGCTCCGTTGGGGGAGCCGTTCTGCGCGCCGTTCGGCTGACCGTGGAACCAGTTGGTCTCCAGCGTGTCGTACAGCGGCGTACGTCCGTCACCGGGGCCCGTCGCCGGAGGCAGCGCCTCGGGCTCCTGCGGACGCGCGGGCCGCTGCTGCGGAGGCGCCGGGCGCTCGAACTGGCCGGTGGACGAGGGGTCCTGGCGGTTGCCGTAGCCGGGCGTCGCGAACTGGCCGGTCGACGACGGGTCCTGGCCGTTGCCGTAACCGGGCCGGGCGAACTGGCCGGTCGACGACGGGTCCTGGGTGGCGCCGTAGCCGGGTGTGGCGAACTGGCCCGTGGACGACGGGTCCTGGGAGGTGCCGTAGCCCGGGGTGGCGAACTGGCCCGTGGCGGCCGGAGCCGTGCCCGAGGGGCCGTACACGTCGGGGCGGACGAACTGACCGCTGTTCTGCCCGTTGTTCTGCGGCGCGTTCATGCCGGGGCGCGGGGCGTCGAAGTCGGGACGGGGGAATCCCGAAGTGGCGGCGGGACCCTGGCGGTCGTCGATCCGCGGCATCTCCGAGGTCGCGGCCGGGTCCTGCCGGTCGTCGATCCGGGGCATGCGCGAAGTGGAGTCGGGTTCCTCGTGACCGCGCGGGGCGTCGAGGGACGCGCGCGGCACCGGCGGCTGCGCGTTGTCGTCGCTCCAGCTCGGCCGGGACTGCTGAGGGCTGCCGCCGGGCAGCTCGGCACGCGGACCACCGCGTCCGGGCAGCTGCGGCCTGCGGCGGCCGCCGCCCTTGTTGCCCGCGGGCTGCTGCGGAGGAGCGGCCGCGGGAGCGCTGCTGTCACCGAAGTCGAAGCCCTGGCGGGTTGCTGGTCCGTCTCCGAAGCCCTGGGGGGCGCCGGTTCCGGCGGCCCCCAGGCCCTGCGGACCCTGTCCGAAGGCACCCGCACCGGCCGGGGCCGGCCTGCCCTGCTGCTGGTTGCCGGGACTCTGCGGTCCACGCGCTCCACCCGGGGCGCCGCCAGGACGACCGCCCTGGTTGCTACCGGGGAGCGCGGCCCGCGGGCCCTGACCGGCGCCGACCTGTCCGCGCTGCGGCGGGGCACCGAGGAGACCGCCGCCGCCACCGGCGGGGGCACCCGCCCCGAGGGACGGACCGCCGCCCTGGTCGCCGCGGCGGGCCGCCGCGACACCGGCCGAGGCCTGTGCGGCGGCCGGACCACCGGAACCACCCGGACCCGGCTTGCCCGGAGCCTTCTTGCCGCCCTGGGCGACATCGACGGGAAGCATGACGAGCGCGGTGGTGCCGCCGGAGTCGGACGGACGCAGCTGGATACGGATGCCGTGGCGCTGCGACAGACGACCGACCACGAACAGACCCATGCGGCGGGAGACGGAGACGTCCACGGTGGGCGGCGAGGCGAGCCGCTCGTTGATCGCGGCCAGGTCCTCGGGGGAGAGGCCGATACCGGTGTCGTGGATCTCGATCAGCACGCGGCCGTCGGGCAGCGCGTGACCGGTGACCTTGACCTTGGTCTGCGGGGAGGAGAACGAGGTGGCGTTCTCGAGGAGCTCGGCGAGCAGGTGCACGAGGTCGTTGACGACTCGTCCGGCGACCTGCGTCGTCGGGACCGAGGCCAGTTCGATGCGCTCGTACTGCTCCACCTCGGAGGCGGCGGCGCGGAGCACGTCGACCAGGGGGACCGGGCGGGTCCAGCGGCGGCCGGGCTCTTCACCGGCGAGAACGAGGAGGTTCTCACCGTTACGGCGCATGCGGGTCGCGAGGTGGTCGAGCTTGAAGAGGGAGGACAGCTGGTCCGGGTCGGCCTCGCGGGACTCCAGCTCGGAGATGAGCGAGAGCTGACGCTGGATGAGGCCCTGGGAGCGGCGCGAGAGGTTGGTGAACATCGCGTTGACGTTGCCTCGCAGGAGGGCCTGCTCGGCGGCCAGTCGGACGGCCTCGCGGTGCACGTCGTCGAAGGCCGCGGCCACCTGGCCGATCTCGTCCCGGGAGTGCACACCGACGGACTCGACGGAGGTGTCGACGTCCTGCGGGTCGGACTCGGAGAGCTGCTTGACCAGCTCGGGCAGACGGTCCTGGGCGACCTTGGTCGCGGTGTCCTGGAGCCGGCGCAGCGAGCGGATCATGGAGCGGGCCACGACGAAGGCGCCGACGAGAGAGACGCCGAGGACCAGCAGGATCAGCGCACCGGAGATGATCGCCTCCTGCTGGGAGGCGTTCTTCAGCTCACGGGCCTTCTGCTCCATCTGGTTGAGCAGCGTCAGCTCGATCTTCGACATCTGCTCGATCTTGGCCGTGTCGTCGTCGACCCAGTCCTTGTACGAGCGCTTGTCCTGGGTGTTCAGACCGCCCGTCGAGCCGAGTACGCGGTTGGAGTACGCGTCGGCGGCCTGGATGGTCGGGTTGCCCTGGTCGATCGGCTTGGTGAGGTCTTCCGCCCCGGCGCCGTAGATGCTCGCGAAGCTGGTGCGCTCGGAGGCCTCGCTGTCCTGCGCGGAGTTCGCGTAGAGCCGGTCGTTCTCGGAGAGCTGGCCGAAGGTGGTGTTGCCCGCGGGCAGCGCGGCGGCGATGACGGCGCGCTGGACGGAGGCGTACTCCTTGGCGGAGGAGAAGGCAGACAGGGCGCGGGTGCGCGAGATCATCTCCGGGTTGCTGGTCGCCTCGGCCATGTCCTGGGAGAGGTTGATCAGCTGGGTGATGAGGCGGTGGTACCCGTCGACCGTCTGCGAGGAGTTCTTGGAGTCGCTGTAGGCGCCGTTGCGGATGGTGTTCAGCTTGTTCAGCTCGCCCGCGATGGCCACGAGGCTGTCACGGACACCGGTGAGCTGTCCGTTCGCACTGGCGGTGTCGATCTCCTGGGTGCCCTCGATGAACTGCTGCTTGGCGACGTCCGTCGCGTCGCGGACTCCCTTGACCGTGATGTCGGTGGGCTTCGCGCCGTGCGCGAGCGGGCCGGCCGACTGGTCGCGCTCCTTCTGGAGGGCGGCGGCGAGCTCGGTCGCCTGCTTGGTCATGTCGGTCAGCAGCTTCATGTTGTCGAGCTGCTGGATGTCGTCCATCGACTGGTTGATGCGCAGGGCACCCAGGGTGGTCGCGGCGACCACGGGGAGCGCGAGCAGCGACACCAGACGCGTGGAGATGCGCCAGTTGCGCAGGGCTATTCGGGAGCCGGGGCCGGGGGGACCGTTCGGCTTCGCGGGTGGTTGGTCGGGAGCCTTCACGCCGGGGCGCGCGGAGCGCTCACCGCCGCCGAGTTCTGATTGTCCCGGGTTCTGGGCGTGCTGGGGCGAGGAACCGCGGTCGGTCCCGCCGTGCGGCTCCGGCTCCGCCGAAGCGCTGCCATCCCTCTTGAAACGTCCCTGCACTAGCGTCGCAACCTCTGGACCAGGCGCCCCTCCGCGAAAACGGCGGGACGGTGTCGGCGTCGTTCAGGGGCGCAGGCGCACCCCCAGGTGTGGTCGTGAGTGACCGGCGCTGCTCCCCCTTCCCGCCGCCACCCGGCGCTGAGTCGCGCCCCCTGTGCGCCGGTTCGATCCCGCGGCGGTCCGTGGAATTCCAGCACAGTGCAGGATCTCCAACAAGGCCCGTGTACCAGGCTGTGACCACCGTGACACCTTGTGAGGGATGCGTTACGAGACGTAGAAAGTGATCTCGTACATAAAGGGCGTATGCCTACGAGCCATGGGCGCGCGAGGGGTGTCCCAGTCGCGATGATCAGGAGCGGAATGTTGGGTTCAGTGGAGCAATGTCCGTTTGGCCGAGGTGAGTTGGCGGCCTGAATTGACCGGTTTGCCTGCTAGTAAGTGAGCAAACTCACATGGGGATCATGAGGTCTTCACGGCTTCGACCGGGAATTGCATGTTTAGCCTGACGCTTTACAGGGATGGCAAATCCGACAACCTGCGCCGACCCGGCGGTCCTTGACCCCGCTCGGCGCCCGCCATGACGAGGTCGAATACAACAGTGAAGACGACGATGATGTTCCGCAACATAGCCAACCCGCGACGCACCACGCTGGCGCACCTCGAGGACGCCGACGCGCTGCAGACGCCGGAGCAGCCGGAGCACTCGGTCGACCTCCCCACCCAGACCGCCAACCCCCGCCGCACCATCCTGATGGAAGCCCCGGTCACGGCCGCCGTCGCCGAGTAATACGCACGCGGTCCGCCGCCGACTCACTGCGCCGGGGGTCGGCCGCCGCAGATGGCCGCGGGGCGCGCGACGGCAGGTGGCTGATGGGCCGCCCGACGGTCGGCGGACGGCGGACGGCACGGATGGTCGACGGTCGCCCCGCGCACTTGGTCGGCGGCCGACCGCCACATACGGCCGATGGCCGACGGGGCACGTGGATGACGGCCCTCGGCTCTCCTCGATAAGGTGCCTGCGCTGTTCGCTCTCCCGGTATAGGGCTTGGTAGCCCC
>NZ_JBEYFS010000301.1:0-11627 GCF_040634475.1 Streptomyces sp. NPDC007095 | reverse complement strand
CGAGGGCCTGTGCCCGGCACGCCGAGAGCACGCACCTGACGCCGCAGGGCCCGCCCTCCGGGCGGACGACGGGAATTTGACGACAGGACCTAGCGGAAGGACCTCCGGATCAGCCCGAAGGACCTCCGGATCAGCCGAACTGCACCGACCGCTTGGCCAGCCCCAGCCAGAACCCGTCGATCACCGACCGCTGCTCGTCCAGTTCGCCCGTGGCGTCCGCCGCGCCCATCGTCACGAAGAGCGGAGCGAAGTGCTCGGTACGGGGGTGGGCCAGCAGGCCGGCCGGGGACTTGTGGCCGAAGTCGAGCAGGGCGTCCCAGTCACGGGCGTCCAGGGCGCGGTGGCCCCAGTCGTCGAACTCGACCGACCAGGAGGGAATGCCGCCCTGGCGCAGCGCGGCCAGATTGTGGGTGAAGAAGCCGGAGCCCACGATCAGGACGCCCTCGTCGCGCAGCGGCGCCAGCTTGCGTCCGATCTCCATCAGCTTCACCGGATCGAGGGTCGGCATGGAGATCTGCAGGACAGGGATGTCGGCGTCGGGGAACATCTCGACGAGAGGAACGTAGGCGCCGTGGTCGAGGCCGCGGTCCGGGATGTCCTGGACGGGAACGCCGGGGGCGCGCAGCAGCTTCCGTACGGACTCGGCGAGTCGGGGGGCGCCGGGAGCCGCGTACCGGACCTGGTAGTAGTGCTCGGGGAAACCCCAGAAGTCGTAGACGAGCGGTACGGTCCGGACCGCGCCGAGGGCCAGCGGGGCCTCCTCCCAGTGGGCGGAGACCATCAGGATCGCCTTGGGGCGGGGCAGTTCGGCGGACCAGGCGGCCAGCTCGCCGGGCCAGATCGGGTCGTCGGCGAGCGGCGGCGCGCCATGACTGAGGTAGAGGGCGGGCATGCGCTCCTGCGGCGCACGCCCCTCGGTGACGGCAGACGTGGCGACAGACATGGCGGCTACTCCCTCCGGGGGGGCATCGTAAGACCGATTGAAAGTTATTTGAAGTCTCAAGCTTCCAAGCAGAACGATACTCCCGATTTGTTTAACATTCAAGAAGGGGCTCGTACAGTGGAGTCCATGAACACGGCATCCGCTTCCGCTGAAGAGCCGCGCTGGCTCACCGACGAGGAACAGCGCACCTGGCGTGCGTACATGAACGCCGCCACCCTCCTCGAGGACCATCTCGACCGTCAGCTGCAGCGGGACGCGGGCATGCCGCACGTCTACTACGGTCTGCTCGTCCAGCTCGTCGAGGCGCCGCGCAGAAGGCTGCGGATGACCGAGCTGGCCATGAACGCGAAGATCACCCGCTCGCGCCTCTCGCACGCGATCGCCCGCCTGGAGAAGAACGGGTGGGTGCGCCGCGAGGACTGCCCCTCCGACAAGCGGGGCCAGTTCGCCGTCCTCACCGACGCCGGTTACGAGGTGCTGAGCAAGGCCGCGCCGGGCCATGTCGAGGCCGTACGGCAGGCCTTCTTCGACCGGATCACGCCCGAACAGCACAAAGCCCTCGGCGAGGCCATGCGGATCATCGCCGAGGGGCTGCAGCCGAAGGACGCGGGCGCGGACCTGCCCTGGCTGCGTTGACGGATTGACGGGTCGGCGGTTGGCGGTCGGCAGGGGGTGGACGCGGGTCCGCCCCGGCTCCGATGAACTCGGAACCGGGGCGGACCCTGGGAATCGTACGGGCGAGGCGTCCCCACCCCGCGCCCGTACGCGAAGCACCTGAAGCATCGGAGGTACCAGCGGCGGTACGGGCGGTACGGGTGATCAGTGGGCGATCACCGGCACCTTGACCTCGTCCTCGGCACCGTCGCCCGCGCCGGAGGCCCCGGACATGTCCGGGCGGCCGGTGTTGACGAGGGTCGCGGCGATCGTGGCCGCGACCACCAGGATGCCGACGGCGAACCAGATGGCGTTGGTGTAGCCGTTCACCATGCCCTGCAGCTGGACGAGCTGCTGCTGCGGCTTGGAGGCGGCACCGGCGATGTGGTCCTTGATGTACGAGGTGGTCGCCGAGGCGGCGATCGTGTTCAGCAGGGCCGTACCGATCGCGCCGCCCACCTGCTGCGAGGTGTTGACCATCGCGGAGGCGACACCGGCGTCCTTCGGCTGGACACCGTACGTGGCCAGGGACATGGCGGGCATGAACGCCGAACCCATACCGAGGCCGAGCAGCAGCTGGGCCGGGAGCAGCAGACCCGCGTAGGAGGAGTTGATCTCCATCTGGGTCAGCAGCAGCATGCCCACGGCGGCCAGGGCGAAGCCCGGTGCCATCAGCAGCCGCG
Organism: Streptomyces sp. NPDC007095; assembly: GCF_040634475.1. Classification (NCBI taxonomy): domain Bacteria; kingdom Bacillati; phylum Actinomycetota; class Actinomycetes; order Kitasatosporales; family Streptomycetaceae; genus Streptomyces; species Streptomyces sp. NPDC007095. The sequence goes on along the minus strand of NZ_JBEYFS010000301.1, from coordinate 9,347 downwards.
GCGGGACGCGGGTCATCAGACGGGCGCCGATCTGGGTGGAGCCCGTGATCATGCCCGCGATCATCGGCAGGAAGGCGAAGCCGGTCTTGACCGGCGAGTAGCCCTTCACGATCTGCAGGTAGTAGGTCAGGAAGAGGAACAGACCGAACATCGCGATGATCGCGAGGCCGAGCGAGAGGTAGACACCGCCGCGGTTGCGCTCGGTGATGACGCGCAGAGGCAGCAGCGGGGCCTTGACCTTGGACTCCGTGAAGACGAAGGCCGCGAGCAGCACCGCCGAGGCGACGAACAGGCCGATGGTGGTGGAGTCGCTCCAGCCGTCGGACTCGGCACGGGTGAAGCCGTAGACCAGGGAGACCAGGCCCAGGGTGGAGAGGACGACACCGGGGATGTCGAGCGGCGAGCGGTTGCGGCCGCCGGCCGGCTCACGGATGACGAAGTACGCACCCAGGGCGGCGATGATCGCGAACGGGATGTTCACGAAGAACGTCCAGCGCCAGTTCAGGTACTCGGTGAGGAAACCGCCGAGGATCAGGCCGACGGCGCCACCGCCACCGGCGATCGCACCGTAGATGCCGAACGCCTTGGCGCGCTCCTTGGCGTCGGTGAACATCACCGCGAGCAGCGAGAGCGCGGCGGGGGCCAGGAGGGCACCGAAGGCGCCCTGCAGGGCGCGGGCGCCGAGCAGCATCGCCTCGCTCTGCGCGGCGCCGCCGATGGCGGAGGCGCCCGCGAAGCCGATCAGACCGGTGACGAAGGTGCGCTTGCGGCCCCACAGGTCGGCGATACGGCCGCCGAAGAGCAGCAGACCGCCGAAGGCGAGGGCGTAGGCCGTGATGACCCACTGACGGTTGCCGTCCGATATCCCCAGGTCCTGCTGGGCGGAGGGCAGCGCGATGTTCACGATGGTCGCGTCGAGGACGACCATCAGCTGGGCGAGCGCGATGAACGCGAGCGCTTTCCAGCGGTTGCTGTGTGCGTCGGCGAGTTCGGCCGCCGACTTCGCCGAGGCTGAGGTGCCTGTTTCAGACATGGGGATACCCACTCCGGTACTTCGCAGTGAAAAAGGTGAGGGAAGGTCACGGGAGCCGGCGGCTCGTCGTCGTCGACGGCCGCAAGCTTCCGGAAGCTTGTCGGACTAAGGACTGGCGCGGTGCGCCGATCTCATCGGTCGGGCTGGTCTGGCTGCTGGTCAGGCTGTTCGCAGATCCTCCACGGTGGCCGCCACTCCGGGCAGTACGGAGCGGGCCGGTGCCCGCAGACCGTCCAGGAACAGCTGCAGATGACGGTGCACGAAGCGGTCGATGCCCTGGCACGCGGTGCCGGGCAGCGGCCGGGTGAGCTGACTGACGGCGATCATCACGTCGCCGGACTCGACGTCGGAACGCAACTGCCCGGCCTCACGGGCGCGCCCCATCAGCGCCTCGATCATCTCCGTGGTCCGCTCGCGTGCGGCGAACAGATCCGGATGGTGCTGATCGAAGGCTTCGGAGAGCATGGGGCACAGGGCGCCGATCCGCTCGTCCGCCGCGAAGTGCACGAATTCGCTCAGCGCCCGGAAGGCGTCGCCGCCCTCGGCGAGAGCCGACTCGATCCACTCCGACGTGCGGTCCATGACCGAGCAGACGACCTCCCGCGCGAGCGCGTCGCGGTCCGGGAAGTTGCGGTACACCGTGGCGTTGCCGACACCGGCGCGGCGGGCGATCTCGTCGAACGGCACGTCGGGGCCGAACTCGACGAACATCTCACGCGCGGCGGCGACGATCCGCTCCCGGTTGCGCAGGGCATCGGCGCGGGGCCGGGGCACGCGACGCTTCACGGGGGTGGCGGTCTCCACGGCGTACTCCTCAGACGTAGGTACAGGAAGACTGTGGCGCGATCCGGGGAATCCGTCCCCGTTTCGCTCGGACACATGGCTAAACGGGGAAACCGTCCCCGGTTATTTCCCGCATTCCCAGAGATCTGATGTGACCTGCGTCACTCGATATCGGGGGTGGTGCGCTGCCGGGCGTCAGGCGTGGCGGGCGGCCAGGAGTCAGGCGTCAGGCGTCAGGCGTCAGCCGTCAGGCGTCAGCCGTCAGGCGTCAGGCGTCAGGCGTCAGCCGTCAGGCGTCAGCCGTCAGGCGTCAGGCGTCAGCCGTCAGGCGTGGTGCGCGGCCCGGAGCCCGGCATCCAGCACGGCGGGCGGCCCGGAGCCCGGCATCCAGCGCGGCCCGGAGCCTGGCGCGGCGGGCGGTTCGACGTCCGCCGTAACTCCAGGCCGAGCCATCTGGCCAGGCTCCCGGCGCAGGATCCTGCGCGGCGCGGCCGAGCATCCGGCGCGGCCCACAGCTCGGCATCAGCGGCTCGGCATCCGCGCCTGAGCGTCCGCCCCGGCCCCTGGTCAAACCTCTGGCGCGGCTCCCGTCACCCCTGTCCCGGCAAGAAACCCACGTTCGGGCGCTTCCAGCGCGCGCCCCCGCGCCCCCCGTCACAGGGTGATCGCACAGGGTGCAGCCGGTGACCAGGCGGCTGCCGTGAGCGAAGGGCCCATGCATGCAGCCGATGCAGCCCACCAGCCGCCGGATACGCTCGCGCCGCGTGGCCGCCCTCGCCACAGTGACCCTTCTGACGCTGACGGTCAGCACCTCCGCCGGCCCCGGTCACCTCCCGGCGGGCTCCACGACGGCGGGCTCCATCGCGCTGGCCCGCTCCACGGCGCTCGGTCCCTGCATGATCAGCGGCGCGATGGGCGTACAGATGGGAGAGGGCATACCGACCCAACCCGGGTACGCCCGCTCCACCGGCACCGTCCGAGCCCTCACCCTGATGGTCGACTTCTCCGACGCGCCCGGCCCGGGCAGCGCACTCGACCGGCTCGCCGAGTTCTTCCCGCAGACCCAGAACTGGTTTCGCATCAGTTCCTACGGCCGCCTCGACTACCGCCCCGAGACCCCCATCCACCACTGGCTGCGCATGCCGAAGCCCTTCAAGGCGTACGGCATAGAACGCGGCGCCCCCTTCGACCCCGGCTACCGCGATCTGGTCCAGGACATAGTGGCCACGGCCGACCCCGAGGTGGACTTCCGCTCGTACGACCTCCTGAACGTGCTGGTGACGCCGAACGCCGGGCCCTCCGCCCTGGACACCGTCCTGTCCGTCACCTTCGCCGGCAACGCCGAGGCACCCATCGCCGACGGCGTCCCCGTCTCCAACGCGTCCTTCGTCTACAGCCGCCAGGACGACGGCTCCGGCTCCTACGCCGAGACCGGCTACCGGGTACTCCCCCACGAGAACGGCCACACCTTCGGCCTGCCCGACCTCTACACCCCGGAGGGCGGAGGCGCGGTCGGCCACTGGGACATCATGAGCGAGGACTGGGGAGCCGACAACGACCTCCTCGGCTGGCACAAGTGGAAGCTGGGCTGGCTCGACGAGTCGCAGGTCAGATGCGCCGCGTCGCCCGGGACGAAGGAGTACACCCTCACCCCGCTGTCCCGGCCCGGCGGCGAGAAGCTGGTCTTCGTACCCACCAGTACCAAGACCGGCTACGCCTTCGAACTGCGTACCCACGACGGCAACGACGCCGCCGTCTGCCGCCCCGGCATCCTCATCTACAAGGTCGACGCGGGCGTGGACACCGGAAACGGCCCCATCACCGTCTACGACTCCAAGCGCCACAGCGGCGGCTGCACCCGCAGCCCCAACGTCCACGCGGAACTCTCCGACGCCCCCTTCGCCCCCGGCGAGTCCTTCAAGGACCCCAAGACCGGCATCACGATCTCGGTCACGGCGACGGATCCCAACGGTGACTACCGGGTGTCCGTCACACGCCACTGACCGGTCTCTCCCCCGCCGCTCCCGGCCTCCGACCTGCTGACCTGCCCGTGCAAGGACTACGGTGTCTGTTCTGAGTCTCTTCGGAGATCCGCGACTGCGTCTCTTCAGAGATCCACAACGGAGAGCCCATGCCATCGAACGTCGCACCGGCCCCCGGGACCGGCACCAGCAGCGCCGCGGGCGCCGAGGCCGCGGTACCCGCCGAGGCCGTCACCCCTCTCATCCGCGGTATCGCCGTACTGCGGCGGCTGACCGACGCCGGCGGGGTGTCCAGCCTCAGCGGTCTGGAGCGGTCCACCGGACTCGCGCGCTCCACCGTCGACCGGATCACCGCGACCCTGGCGCGCCGGGGGTACGTACGCCTGGACGGCCGCGACGCCGTCCTGGCCCCCCGTCTGATGGAACTCGGTAACGCCTACCTGGCCGCCCTGCGCCTGCCCCGCCTCCTCGACGCGCACGCCGACGCCCTCGCCGACGAGCTCGACGAGTCCGTCTCGCTCGCGGTCGGCGACCAGGACGGCATCCGCTTCATCCACCAGGCGACCCGGCGCCGCGCCATGTCGCTGAGCTTCCGCATCGGCGACCTGCTGCCCGCCGAACGCACCGCCCCCGGCCCGCTGTTCGCCACCGAGTGGGGCGAACGGGAGTGGGCGCGGTGGCACGAGCGGCGCGCGGCCGACCCGGAGGACCGGGGATTCCCGGCAGTCCCGGCACGAAGCCGGCCGATCGAGTACGGCGAGGACGACCGGAACGGCGAGAAGGACAGGAGCGGCGCGAACCGCACGAACGGCAAAAACGGCAGAGACCTTGTGGACGGGAAGGACCTTGCGGGCGGGAGGGAACTCAGGGTCGGCAAGGACCTCACAGTCGGCAAGGGCCGCACTGCGGGCGGGCCGGAGGAGCCGGACGCCGGCCGAAGCGCACGTCGGCTCCCCACCCTCGGCGACGACTTCGAGGAGCGTACGGCCGAGGCGCGGGAGGCCGGCTGGGCGCTGGACGACCAGTTGATCGAACCGGGCCTGGTCGCCCTCTCCCTGCCCGTACGGGAGGCGGGCCGTATCGCCTGTGTGGTGAGCGTGGTCAGCCACACCAGCCGGCACACCGCGGCCGATCTGCGCGACACCGTGCTGCCCCGGCTGCGGGAGGCCGTCGCCGCGATGGAACGGGAACTGCGCGAGGCACAGCACGCCGAATCCGACGCACCCCGCCCCACCGCCGCCCCCTCCGGCCTCGCCGTCTGGACCGGCGCCTCCAAGCAGGAACTGGGCCGGGAGTTCATCGAGTCGCTGGCCCGGGGCCTCACCGTCATCACCGCCTTCGGCGAGGGCCGCGCCGAACTGAACCTCACCGAGGTCGCCCAGGCCACCGGGCTCGCCCGGGCGACCGCCCGCCGCGCCCTGATCACCCTGGAACACCTCGGATACGTCACCGCGCACGACCGCGTCTTCCGCCTCACCCCCCGCGTGCTGGGCCTCGGCTTCCCTCCCCTGTCGCGGACCTCGCTCGCCGAGATCGCCGCCCCGCACCTCACCGAACTCTCGCAGCGGCTGCACGACTCGGTGTCGCTGGCGATCCTGACCGGCGACGAGATCCAGTACACCGGCCGCGTCTCCACCAGCCGCGTCATGAGCGTCCACATCACCATCGGCACCCGCCTGCCCGCGTACCCCACCGCGCTGGGCCGGGTGATGCTGGCGGACCTGCCCGAGCCGCCGCTCACCGAACTGCTCCCGTTGACCCCCCGCACGATCACGGACCCCGCTCGGCTGAAGGCCGTCCTGGACCGCGTACGGGAAGAGGGATACGCCCTGGTCGACGAGGAGTTGGAGGTGGGGCTGCGCTCGGTCGCGGTGCCGGTGCGCGAGCGCGGTGGGCGGGTCGTGGCCGCCGTCAATGTCGCGATGCACAGCAGCCGCCGTACGCCCGAGGAGTGCGTCGCCGAGGTGCTGCCGGAGTTGCGGGACACGGTGGGGCGGATCGAGGAGGACCTGTGGGTGGCGGGACGGTTTCGCCGGGTACCGCGGACGTGACGCATGGGCGCGTACCCCTTCTGTGACGACCGTTTGAGCACGTGAACGCCCGTGTCCGGGCCACGGGGAGGTGGTCCGGACACGGGCGGGAGCATGTGCAGGGGGAGTGACCCTGGGCGTCAGTGGGTGACCCCCGCGAGCCCGGTCTCCGCGGCCTCGGACCCACCCTCGTCCGACGCGGCCTCGGACCCACCCTCGTCCGACGCAGCCTCGCACGCACCCTCGTCCGACGCGGCCTCGGACCCACCCTCGTCCGACGCGGCCTCGCACGCACCCTCGTCCGACGCGGCCTCGCACGCACCCTCGTCCGACGCGGCCTCGCACGCACCCTCGTCCGACGCGGCCTCGCACGCACCCTCGTCCGGGGCTCCGGTGGGCCTGCCGTCCCGCATCAGGAAGACGGCGAGGACGGCCGCGACCAGGACTCCCGCCCCGCCCGCCAGGAAGCTCGCCGACATCGCGCTGGTGAAGGCGTCGTAGGCGGAGGCGAGGAGGGACTTGTCGCCGGTGCGGGCGGCGACGACGAGGGCGTCGCCGATCGAGTGGCGGGCGGCGGCCGGGGCGGCGGCGGGCATGTGGCCGGTGAAGGTGCTGGAGAGGACCGCGCCGAGGACGGCGACACCGAGCGCGGCGCCGGCCTGCTGGACGGTGTCGTTGAGCGCGGAGCCCACACCGGCGTGCTCGTCCGGGATCGCGCCCATCATGGCCGCCATCGCCGCGGGCATCGTCAGCCCGCCACCGGCGCCCATGAGGCACATGGCACCGGCGAGCACTCCCCACCCACTCTCCGGGTTCAGCGTGGACAGCAGCCCGAACCCGGAGGCGATGACGAGGAGTCCGAAGACCGCCATGGCGCGGTTGCCGGTCTTCGGCAGCAGGGCGGCGCCGACGCTGTTGAAGGCGAGGGTCGCGAGGGCCAGCGGGGTGAAGGCGAGACCGGTCTGGGTGGCGGAGTAGCCGAGGACGAACTGCAGGTACTGGGTCAGCACCAGCATCAGGCCGCCCTGGGCCAGGGTCAGCAGTACGAGGGAGAAGCTGGCGCCGGTGAAGACACGGTTGCGGTAGAGCGAGACCGGGATCATCGGCGAGGAGCAGCGGCTCTCCCACACCCCGAACCCGACCAGCCCGAGCACCGCGACGCCGAGCGAGAACTGCGTGCCCTGCTGGTCCAGCCCGCCCTTGGGGAACTCGATGATCGTCCAGATGAGCGCGGTCATGCCGACCATCGACAGCACCATGCCGATCGGGTCGGCCTTGCGCCAGGGCCCCTTGGACTCGGGCATGAGGACCAGCGCGGCGATGATCGCGAGACCGGCGATGGGAATGTTGAGGAGGAAGACGACCCCCCACCAGAAGTGGGCCAGCAGCGCGCCGCCGACGACCGGACCACCGACGAGCCCGACCATGGCGACGGCGCTCCAGGCGGCGATGGCCTTGGGCCGCTCGGCGTCGTCGAAGACGGTGATCAGGATCGACAGCGTGCTGGGCATGATCAGCGCGCCCCCGACACCCATCAGCACCCGCCCCAGGATCAGCGCCCCGGGCGTGGCGGCCTCCATGGCCACCACCGAGGCCGCCCCGAAGAGCGCGAGCCCGATGACCATCACCTTCCGCCGCCCGAACTTGTCGGAGAGGCTGCCCGCGGTCAGCAGCAGCCCGGCGAAGACCAGCATGTACGAGTCGAGGATCCACTGAAGGTCCTGGGCACTGGCCTTGAGGTCCTCGGCGATCGTCGGGATCGCCACGGTGAGAACCATGTTGTCGACGACCAGCACCAGGGTGCTGAGGCACAACACGATCAGGATGAGCCAGCGGCGCGGATGACGGTCCATCTCACTACCTCTCGAACGGCGGGCCGAGTCGCACACACCGTGCGCTCCGTGGAACACCGTACGGCGATGCGCACACTGTACGCAAGAGAGAACGCCGTACGCAAACATCGCCGCCCGTACGCACCCTGCGCATGCTGTGCGCTACGGTGGCCGGACCGGAAGAGAGGAAGCCGAATGTCCCCCCAGAAGCAGGCCGAAGCGGAGCCGCCGCCGCCCGTCCAGTCGGTGTGGACCCGCCCCCGGGCCGGCCGCGAACAGCCGGCGCTGAGCCGGGACCAGATCGTCGCCGAGGCGCTACGCCTGCTCGACTCCGACGGCATCGACGCCCTGAGCATGCGCAAGCTCGGCACCCGCCTCGGCGCCGGAGCCACCTCGCTCTACCGGCACGTGGCCAACAAGGACGAGCTCATCGAGCTGGCCATCGACGAGATCTACGGCGAAATCGAAATCCCCCGGTCCACCGACCCCTCGACCTGGCGTACGGACGCGACCCTCTGCGCCCAGAGCCTGCGCGCGACGATGCTGCGCCACCCGTGGATCGCCTCGGTGCTCGGCGAGATGGGCATGTCGTACCTCGGCCCGAACGCGATGCGCCTGGCCGAGTTCCTGCTCGCCCTCTTCACCCGCGCGGGCCTGCCCACGACCGAGGCCGACCAGGCCGCCTCGACCCTCGTCGCCTACGTCACCGGCATGGCCACCAGCGAGGCCGCCTACCTCAACGTCCTCGCCCGCAGCGGCCACACCGAACAGCAGTACGTGGAGAGCCTCTGGCCCACCGCCGAACAGGCCGCCGAGTCCTACCCCCACCTCCGCGAGGGCTACGCCGAACAACGCGGCAAGGATCCCCGCACCGCCCGCGACGAGAATTTCCGGTACGGCCTCGACCGCGTCCTGGACGGCCTGGAAACCCGAATCACCCACTGACCGAACGCCAGAACCCCCACCCCACCGAATCCGCTACGCTAGTCGCCGGGTCTCACCGAGATCCCCCCGCCTTCGTAGCTCAGGGGATAGAGCACCGCTCTCCTAAAGCGGGTGTCGCAGGTTCGAATCCTGCCGGGGGCACAAGGGCAAAGGCCCCGGACCGATCATGGTCCGGGGCCTTTGACATCCACAGCTGACATCAGCGAGCACGGTCACTGACGACCGGGACGCCTTCTGAGCAGCCGATCCATGTGACTCATGGCCTCGCGCTGCGTGTCCTGCACGACGTGCGTGTAGACGTCCATGGTGATGCTGATCTGCGAGTGCCCGAGGATCTCCATCACGACGCGGGGCGCGACTCCGGCCGCCGCAAAGAGGGTGGCTGTCCCGTGGCCGGCATCGTGCAGTCGGGATCACACGGACGCTGGCCGACCCGGCGACGCCCCCTAGCGCTGGCGACCCGCGAGATCTGACCCGCGGGACCGAATTCCACCCGCAGTCTCGACGGCGGGGACATCTACCCGCAGACTCATCACGGCGGCCAATCTGCGCTCGGATCTCGACACTCCGAGAGTCGAAGGAAGCCGCACCTAAACGTCCTGGTACCAGCGGACTCCAACAGGCCGGACCAGTAGGCGACTAGCAAGCTAGTGCCGCGGCAGGCAACGTTTGCCCGTCAAGGAGCGGCGTCCGGTGCGTGCTCCCGGCGTGCCGGCCGGAAGTCCTCGTACTGGACGTACTT
>NZ_JBEYFS010000300.1:0-11701 GCF_040634475.1 Streptomyces sp. NPDC007095 | reverse complement strand
ATGTCGGAAAGCCGGGTGCGGGAGAACCGCATGCCCGGTTTGAAGCGGCGGGGACTGGAAACGGAGCAACAGCCACCGCGCCAGTCCCCGACCCTGCTAGTAGGGTTTCGATCACCTCTGACAGGCCCGCCGCCGGGACCGCGGCGCGCCGGAGGTTCGTCCCACGGTCTCACCCAGTCGGTGGCTGGATGTAGTCCTCCAGGCGCGCCACGGTGAATCCCTGTTTTTGGATGCGCTTGAGCAGATTGCCGAACATCTCCGTCATCGTGATGCCCTTGAGTTCCTTGGGTCCGCGGAAGTGGGCGAGGATGATGTCGCCGGGGCGCAGCTTCCTGTCCGCTTCCTGATACCGCAAGGTGGTGATCTGCATGGATTCCTGCCACCCGACGATTGCGCGGGGCCCGCATTCTCCCACCGCGGTCTTGGTGTCGTTGTTGTATGCGCCGTAGGGCGGGCGGAACAGCAGTGGTGCGGTGCCGTACTGCTGGGTGAGGATTTTCTGGTCGCCGCATACTTCTTCCTTCTGGCGGGCCAACGGGATGGTGTTTATCGCGGGGTGGTGCAGGGTGTGGTTCTGGATGTGGTTGCCCATCGCCTGCAGTGGTTTGAAGTACCCGTAGTCCGACTTGATGGTGTCGTTCATGAGGAACATCGTGATCGGAATCTTCAAGTCTCTTATCATCTCGATGAACTTGGGGTCTTTCTCCGCTCCGTCGTCGACCGTGATGAAGACGACCTTCTGCGAGGTCGGTAGGTGCGCGAAGACCGGGACGGTTCCGGTAGCGGAGAGTTTGACGGGCCTGTCGGCCGGGGGTCTTGGGGGCGCGGGCAGCGGCGTGAGACTCCACTTCTTCCAGGTGGTGGCGCTCGGTGCGGTGCTGGGGGCCGACTGGCGCGAGGTGGCGGCCGGGCCGGTTGCGCTGCCACTCCCCGCGCCGCAGCCGCCGGCCGCCATGGCCGCTACGACCGCACCCGTCAGCGACCCGTAGAACCCGCTCCGCCTGTTGTGCCGCTTCACCGCACCGGTCTTCCGTAAGTGCCGTGCCGTCCTTGACTCTGCTGGGAAAGGTACCCGGCCACGCGGGAGCAGGCGTTCATTGACCAGGCCGTGTACGCCGCGCGCCAGTCTCCTTGAACAGCAACTGCTCGATCGCGCTCCCCGGCGCGGCGCCGCCGGCCGAGGTGGCGACCTCCTTCATGCTCATTTCGATGCCGAGTTCGGCGAGCGCGGCCCGCTGCGGCTCAGTGTGCTCGTCCCGACGGCTCTTTGGGGTTGCTCATGAACACGCCCCGCTTCACGGTCACCGGCTGTGGCTCGCGCAAAGAGGTCGTTTTCCAATCGGACGGTTTCCACGGTCCGGCGGCGCAGGCCGGTCGCCCGCGGCACGATTCGGCCGTCGTCGAACGAGCTCCGTTCCCGCTCCCGGCCGCCCAGAATGCGGAGAAGCCGAGCGAAGGAGGACTTCATGCGTGTGCGTACGCGGGCGACGGCCGTGCTGATCGTGGCAGCTGCGGTTGTGGGAACTGTGGCCCCGGCCGCGTCGGCGCTCCCTGCTCCCTGGGAGACGAGCGGCGTGCATCATCCTGTGCACGCGCAGGGTCACCAGGTCTCGTCCGATCATCTCTCCGGCACCGTCGCCATCCTGTGCCCGGGCGGCTGCTACCAGTAAAGAGCTGCCCGCTTCCCCTGTGTCCTGGTCAATGAGGCGGCAGGGAGCATCCTTGGCCGATGGGCGTTCGGGCAGTGAGAAGCCCTGGCTGGACGGGGGAGACCAGCCAGGGCTTCAGCCAGGATTGTCCCATGGGCTGGAGGTGAGGCCCGTGGGCAGCGCCCCTCCGCAGTCACAAATGAGGCTACGCCGAAGCCGCTGCTGCTTGCGGTGGCGGGGGCCGTGGTGTTCGGCCTGGTCGGGGAGGGGGACCTCTGGGGTCAGTATCCGTTACCGACGCTGGTGAACCTCCCGCTGACCACGTTGAACATCATTGCGAGGTTGGTCTTGCGTGCCGAAGCCGACCAGCGTGTGGGCGGGCTGGCGTCGATCCTGGGCGGGGTGAGCAATCCGCCGGGGTGGGCGGACCAGTGGGGCTGGGGGTCACCGCCGCCGTATTCGGTCCTGAAACCGGCGTCGGGCCGCATTGGCCTGCGCCTTTCCGGGGGGATCACCCGTCGGGCCGATGTCCCGGGACCGGTGGGGCGTCGAACATCCGCGTGCGGCCGGGCTCGGCGCACAGGAGGGGAGTGACCTGCTCGGCCCGGCGGCTCCTCACGGTGCGCTGTCGACGTCCATGGCCGCCGGATTCAGTGACTCCAGGAGTTTCAGGAGCAGTGAGTGGGCCTGTTCCTGCTCCGCCGGTGTGAGTACTTCCAGGGCTTCGGCGTGGGTGGCGTCCACGGCGGCGCCGGCCTCGGCCGCGAGCCGCAGGCCGGCCTCGGTGGCGTGCAAGCGGTGAGTGCGTCTGTCGCCGGGGGCGGTACGGCGTTCCAGAAGCCCGCGTGCGACGAGTCCGTTGACCGCGGTGCCCATGGACTGGGGCGTGATGGCCGCTCTGCGTGCGGCGGTCGCGCTGGTGACGCCCGGGTCGAAGGCGGCCTGGATCAGGGCGCTGTTCTGGGCGAGGGTCAGGTGGAAGGGGCGCAGGGTGCGCTCGATCCGCGTCGCCATGATCTGGCCGATCTGCCAGGCCACGTATCCGGTACGCCGGTCGGGATGTTTCACGTGGCGGACCCCCTTTGTAAGGCAACTGATTGTGGTGTACAACAGATTATCAGTTGGCTTCCATTCTTCCTATTCTTTGAGGATCCTGCCTCCGATGTCCCAGCACGCCTCCGCCCGACAGCACCACAAGCACGCCCTGGACGTGGCCCATCCGCCGCCGCGCCCCGGGACCCCGCGCGCCGTCCTGGTGCCCGTGGCGGTCGTCCTGCTGATCGGCACCGTGTTCGTCAGCGTCTACCTCGCCGCCTTCCACGCACCGCACCCCCATGAACTGCGGGTGGGCACCACGGAGATCGGCACCCACCAGGCCCAGCTGCGCCAGGACCTCGCACACGCCGTCCCGGACGGCTTCACCCTGGAGACCTACCCCGACGAATCCGCCGCCCGGCACGCCGTGCAGGACCGGTCCGTCTACGCGGCCTACCTCGGCAAGGGGGATCTGCTCTACGGCAGTGCCAACGGAGCCGCTGTCACCGCCACCGTGACCACCGCGTTCGGCTCCGTGGCCCGCGCGGAACACCACCGCCTCTCCGTCGAGGACGTCGCCCCGGCGTCAGCGGGGGACACCCGGGGGCTGTCCGTCTTCTACGCGGCCTTCGGCCTGGTACTGGCCGGATACCTCTTCGGCATGACCACCTACCAGCTCGCCCCCCGCCTCCAGTACCGCTGGCGGATGGCCAGCCTGGCCCTGTTCGGCGTGGCCGGCGGCGTCCTGGTCGCCGTCATCGCCGGCAGCACCGGCTTCGGCGCCCTGCCCGGTCCCTTCCTGACCCTCGCCCTCGTCGTCGCATTGATGGGTGCCGCGGTCGGCGGCACGACCATGGTGCTGCTGCGCCTGTTCGGCTCCGCCGGCGTCAGTCTCGCCTCGATCCTCCTGCTGATCCTCGGCAACAGCAGCAGCGGCGGCATCATGCCCGCCGCCTACCTTCCCGCCTGGTTGCGCCCACTGTCCGAGATCCTGCCCGTCGGGGTCGGCGTCCGCGCCATGCAGGGGCTCTCCCGCTTCCAGGACGACGGTCTGACCCGCGCCCTGGTGATCCTCCCGCTGTGGGTGCTGGGCGCCGCCGCCGTGCTCTACCTGAAGGACGTCTTCCGACGCGAGACCCCGAGCCGCGAGCGGGACACGGTCGAGCCCCAGCCCGCGGCGGCCTGACACCGGAGGCGATGAGCCTGCCGTACGCCCGGCCCAGCCGCATCACCATCGGCTACACGCCGGGCCTCATCATCACCCCGATAGTGCGCGAGCTGATCTGGAAGAAGCATCCTGCGTCGCCGATGATCCGGCCCATGCCGATCGGATCGCCACCGTGGACGGCCACCACCCCGTACCAGGTGTGGGCCAGCCCCACCGCCGCGCCTTCGGCGGACTTGTCGGTGAGGCCGGGGCGGGTGCGGAGCCGGCGGTAGTCCTCCACCGACGGGACGCCGGGGCGGACCTCGTACGCGCTGGGATCGGGCAAGGCGGTTCCCCTTACGGCTCGGTCACGGCTCGGTGTGACACGGGGCGTAGTGGCCCAGGAACATGTCGACGCCACCCGTGATCAGGCGGTCGGTGAGATCGTCGTCGATGTCGGTGCCGTAGGCGCTGAAGACCAGGTACGGGAAGACCAGCAGCGAGTAGAGCTGGAGCAGGGCCACCTCGATGTCGGGCACGTCGAGCCGGCCCTGAGCGACCAGTTGCCGGAGTGCTCCCGCGACGGCGGGGTGATGGCGCTCGGGACCGGCGTCGTGCCAGCCCTTGCCGAGTTCGGGGAAGCGGTGCAGTTCGCGGGCGACGACGTTCCGCAGCGCGAGGATCTCCGGGTCGGTGCGGATTCCGGCCACCCAGGCGCGGGCGGCGGCGATGAGCGACGCACGCAGGTCGTCCGAGTCGGCGAGGCGGGCGATGGCGCTGACGAGGGTGCTGCCGAGCGGGGCGTCGAGCGAGTCCTTGACGACCCCGGTGAACAGGGCTTCCTTGCTGCCGAAGTGGTTGTAGACCGTCACCTTGGACACACCCGCCTCGGCGGCGATGAGATCGACACTCACGTCGAAACCCTCACGCAGAAAGAGCTCGCGGGCCGCTTTGAGGATGGCCAGTCGCTTTGCCTCGGCGCGCGGTCCGGCGGGGGGCCGCTTGACGTCCTTCGTGCTCATGCGACGAGTCTACCGGCATGTGAACTGAACGGTTGAGTTCATATGTACTGAGCCGTACAGTTCACTTGTCCGGGCCCGTACGGAGATGGTCGTGGCCCGGCCGCACTTCCCCCTTCCGTATCGCACGCTTGGAGGATTCGTCGTGACGCACAGCACCGCCGGCGCGCACCACGCGCCCGCTTCGCAACCCCCGGCCGACCCGCGCCGCTGGCTGATGCTCGTCCTGCTCTGCCTGGCCCAGTTCATGCTCATCCTGGACGTCACCGTCGTGAACGTCGCCCTGCCCGACATGGCCGCCGACCTCGACCTCGGCAGGCAGGCGCTGACCTGGGTGGTGACCTCGTACACCTTGTGCTTCGGCGGGCTGATGCTGCTCGGCGGGCGCCTCGCCGACGTGTTCGGCGCCCACCGCACCGTCCTCGCCGGGCTCGCGGTGTTCACCACCGCGTCCCTGGTCACCGGGCTCGCCACGGGCGCGCCCATGCTGCTGGGCGGGCGGATATCCCAGGGCATCGGAGCCGCCCTGCTCTCCCCGGCCGCCCTCTCGATCGTCACCACCGGCTTCCAGGGCGCGGAACGCAACAAGGCGCTCGGCGTCTGGGCGGCCGTCGGCGGCACCGGATCGGCCATCGGTGTGCTGCTGGGCGGGGCGCTGACCGACGGGCCCGGCTGGCAGTGGGTCTTCTACATCAACGTCCCCGTCGGCGTCCTCGCCCTCGCCGCGCTCCCGGGCCTGCTCCCGGCCCGTCCGCCGCGGCCGGCCCGGCTCGACCTGTCCGGCGCGCTGCTGGTCACCGCGGGCACCGGATCGCTCATCTACGGCCTGGTCAAGGCGGGCGACACGGGCTGGAGCGGAGCTGCCACACTGCTGTCCCTGCTCGCCGCGGTCGTGCTGTACGGGGCGTTCGGCGCGGTCGAACGGGTCGGCGGCGCCCCGCTGATGGACCTCCGCATGCTCACCCGCCGTCCCGTGGTCGCGGGCGCGTTCCTGCTGCTGATCGCCACCGCGCTGCTGATCGCGTTCTTCTTCCTTGGCTCGGTCTACCTGCAGCACGTACGCGGCTTCAGCCCGCTGCGCACCGGCCTCGTGTTCCTGCCCGTGGCCGTCGCCACCGCCGTCGGCGCCCACCTCGGATCCCGGCTCGTCGGCAGCGCCGGCAGCAGGACGACCGCGGTGGGAGGCCTGCTGATCGCGGCGGCGGGCACAGCGCCGCTGACCCGGCTGTCGCAGGACGGCAGCGTGTACGCCGGCCTGCTGCCGGGCCTCGCCGTCGCCTCGTTCGGCCTCGGGGCGGTCTTCGTCACCGCCACCACCACGGCGCTGGCCATGGTCGCCCAGGAGGAGGCCGGGCTGGCCTCGGGCGTCTTCAACACCTTCCACGAGGTGGGCGGTTCGATCGGCGTGGCCGTCCTGTCCACCGTCGCCGCCGCGGGCATCGAGCACGGCGCGATCGACGGTTTCACGGACGCGTTCACGCTCAGCGCGGTCGTGGCCGCCGTGAGCGCGGGCGTCGCCCTGTTCCTCGTACCGCGCGGCAGGCCACAGACGACCGGCAATCCGCACGTGCACTGAAGCGCCCGAGTGACCGCCCGGGCTCCCCACGGCGGTCGCGGGAGCCCGGAACGGTCAACGGGTACTGCGGATCAGAGCCGGTCGAGGATGCTCTTGAGTTGCTTGACCTCGGCGGACTGGCCCGTGACGATGGCGTCGGCCATCTTCTTGGCGTCGGGGTTCTGGCCGCTCTTCTGCTCGGTCCTCGCCATGGCGATCGCGCCGTTGTGGTGGTCGATCATCATCTGGGCGAACATCTTGTCGAACTCCTTGCCCTGCATGGCCTTGAGTTCTTTCATGTCCTTGTCGGACATCATGCCGTCGCCGCCCATGCCCATCCCGGGCATGTCTCCCGCCGTGGTGGGCTTGCCCCAGGACCTGAGCCAGCCCGTCATGGTCTTGATCTCGGGGTCCTGAGCCTTCTCGATCTTCGCGGCCAGGTCCTTGATCTCCGCGTCGGAAGCGCGGCCGACGGCCAGCTGGGCCATCTCCACGGCCTGCTCGTGGTGGGGGATCATCATCTGCGCGAACGTGACGTCCGCCTCGTCGGCGTCACCGGCCTTGTCGGCCGCCGTCGCGGTCGCTGTCGCCGAGCTCTTGCTGCCGCCGTGGTCCATGCCGCTCATGCCGCTCGCGCCGTCGCTGTCGCCGCCGCAGGCGGAGAGCATCAGGGCCCCGGCGGCTACGACGCCGACGGCCGCGGCACGGCGGACGGGCTTGCGGTGGAGGCGCTTGCCGTGGAAGGCGCGCGTGAAGGCAGTCATCGTGAACTCACCTCGTGTGTTGGTTCTGGCTGTGTGGGCGTACGCGTCGTCGCGGGAGCGCGCGTGGTGCGCGTCCGCGAGGGCGGTTCGGCCTACAGCCGCAGGACCGACAACTCGGTGAGATCAGGGCCGCGGGGTGGGGGATAGGGCCGCAGCATGACGGGCGCCTCGGCGAGGAGCTTCGCCAGCCAGTCCGGACGGCGGGCGAGGGCCGTCCTCAGCAGCGCGGTGAGCACCCACGCGCCGAACATCACCGCCACGCACAGCGAGAGCATGTCCATCGCCATGGCCGGCTTGTCCTTGGACGCCGTGTGCGTGGAGTGCGCGGCGCTGCCCCGCTCCGGTGACGCCGGAGCCCCCATGGGGTCGTGGGCGGCTGCCGCGGTGGGCATCGTCGAGACGTGGGACGCGGGGCTCATGCCGTCGCCGGACGACTGGCCGGGGTGTCCCACGGCGTGCATGACGAACACGCCCAGCGCGAGAACGACGACGAGCAGCAGGTGCCCGTAGGCGCCTCCCGCTCGTACGTATCGGTTCACGTGCACGCCGGCAGTCTCCGTCTGTGATCGCTGCGGACTGGCTCTCCGACAGTAGCGAAGGGGAGTGGAGCGTGTCGTCGTGGGGGTCGGATACCGGCCCGCTTCCTGACCGGCTCATTGAACGCACGGTGCGGTACCGAACCCGGCACCGGCATGGCCGAACCGGAACCGCACCTCCGGCGGATCGTCCTTCACCCTGTCGGGGCATGGCACGTCAAGGTGGTGTCAACGACCACGTGATCGGCGCCAAGGATGCGTCAAGGGTTGTGCCGGACGACTCGCGGAAGGGCTTCGGTGGGGGGAAGCAACCCTTCCCGTCGGAGAGTTGATCTTCAGTGAGCGGAGCGCGTCGGCTGCGATGAATGACGTACCGACCGAGATGAGTGATGTGCGGATCGGCGGGGGTGAGGTACGGACCGCCGCGGGTGACGTACGGCCCGGTCGGCTGAAGGTCTACCTGGGGGCGGCCCCGGGAGTCGGCAAGACCTACCGCATGCTCGACGAGGCACGCCGCCGGGCGGCACGCGGCGCCGACGTGGTCGTGGGGTTCGTGGAGTGCCACGGGCGCCCGGGCACGGAGGCGATGCTCGACGGCCTGGAGGTCGTGCCGCGAGCCCTCTGCGCCCATCGCGGCGGGGAGTTCGAGGAGATGGACCTCACCGCGGTCCTCGAGCGCCGGCCGCAGGTCGCGATCGTCGACGAGTTCGCCCACACCAACGTCCCCGGAGCCGGCCGCAACGCCAAACGCCGGCAGGACATCGAGGAACTGCTCGCCGCCGGGATCGACGTCATCACGGCCCTCAACATCCAGCACCTGGAGTCCCTCAACGACGTCGTCGAGAAGATCACGCGAATGCCGCAGCACGAGACGGTGCCCGACGAGGTCGTACGACGAGCCCAGCAGATCGAGTTCGTCGACATCCCGCAGGAAGGACTGCGACGCCGGATGGCGCACGGCAACATCTACGCCCCCGAGAAGATCGACGCGGCCCTGGCCGACTACTTCCGGCTCGGCAATCTGACCGCGCTGCGCCAACTGGCCCTGCTGTGGGTGGCCGACCGGGTGGACGAGGCGCTCCAGTCGTACCGCTCCGAGCACGGTATCGGCGGGGTGTGGGAGACGAGGGAGCGGGTGATCGTGGCCCTCACCGGCGGTCCCGAGGGGGACACCCTCATCCGGCGGGCCGCCCGGATCGCCGACCGGTCGGCGGGCGGTGACCTGCTCGCCGTGCACGTGACCCGCAGCGACGGTCTCGCCGCGGGCACCTCGCACGCCTCACTCGCCCGGCAGCGGCGGCTGGTCGAGGACCTGGGCGGGAGCTACCACTCGGTCGTCGGCGACGACGTGCCGACCGCCCTCGTCGACTTCGCCCGTGCCGAGAACGCCACCCAACTCGTCCTCGGCACCAGCCGCCGGGGCCGCGTCGAGCGCTTCGTCACCGGCCGCGGCACGGGCGAGACGGTGGTCGAACTCTCCTCGGACATCGACGTCCACATCGTCACGCACGAGCGCGCCGGTCGCGGCACGCTGCTGCCCTCGCGGCGGCGCACCCTGTCGACCGCGCGCCGGGTCGCGGGCCCGGTCACCGGGCTGCTGCTGCCCGTGGCGCTCACCTTCCTGCTCGATGTCGACTGGGCCCGGGACCGGCTCAACCTCACCAGCGAGGCACTGCTGTTCCTGCTCACCGTGGTGGGGGTGGCCTGCATAGGCGGCGTCGCCTCGGCGGTGATCGCCTCGGTGACGGCGTCCCTGCTGCTCAACTACTGGTTCATCCCGCCCGTCGGACAGTTCACGCTCGACGATCCCAACGCGCTGCTGGCCCTGGCGGTCTTCGCGGCGGTCGCCGCCGTGGTCGCCGGCGTCGTCGACCGCTCCCTGCGCCTGTCGCGGCGCTCGGCCCGCGCCACCGCCGAGGCCGAGACCATGTCCTCGCTCGCCGGCAGCATCGTGCGGGGCGGCGCCACGATCCCGGCGCTGGTGGAACGCACACGCGAGACCTTCGGCATGGACTCGGCGGAACTCGTCGAGGAGCCGCCCGGAGACGACGGCGCGACGGCCGTGCCCGCGGGCCCCGGCGCCTTCCTCGTCCTGCGCGGGCGCCCCCTGCCCTCCTCCGAGCGGCGCGTGCTCGCCGCCTTCGCCGCCCATGTGGGATCCGCCGTCGAACGGGCCAGGCTCGCCGAGGCCGCCGCCGAGGTCGAACCGGTCAGGGCCGCCGACCGGATGCGTACGGCGCTGCTGCGGGCGGTCGGCCACGACCTGCGCACGCCTCTCGCGGCGGGCTGGGCCGCGGTCTCCTCGCTGCGCAGCCGGGACGTCGACTTCTCCGACGAGGACCGGGACGAACTCCTCGCGACCGCGGACGAGTCCATGGCCAAGCTCAACCGCCTGGTCGAGAACCTCCTCGACCTCAGCCGCCTTCAGGCGGGCGCGCTCACGCTGAACCTGCGGGCCACCACACTGGAGGAGGTCCTTCCGGCGGCGCTCGCGGACACCCCCGAGGTGGCGGTCGGGGACCTGGAGGAGATCCCGGCCGTGCTGGCCGATCCGCCGCTCCTGGAACGCGTGATCGCCAACCTCGTCGGCAACGCGGCCCGCCACAGCCCGGCGGACCGCAAGGTGCTGCTGACCGCGAGCACCCACGCGGGGCGCGTCGAAGTCCGTGTCGTCGACCGCGGCCCCGGCCTGCCGCCGTCCTCCAAGCTCTCGGCTCCGCCCGAGCAGGGAGGCACCCCCGTCCGCGACCGGCTCTTCGAGCCCTTCCAGCGTCTCGGCGACACCGACAACACCACCGGCCTCGGCCTTGGCCTGGCCCTGTCCCGGGGGCTGACCGAGGCGATGGACGGCACCCTCACCCCGGAGGACACTCCCGGGGGCGGTCTGACGATGGTGCTGTCGCTGCCCTTCGCCGAGCGGGTGGATCTTCCCAGTGATACGCAGAGCGCAGGAGGCGGCGTGTGAGCAGGGGGCGTACGACTCATGGAAGCGGCGTACGAGGGCTCGGGCCCGAGGTCGCCGTGGCAACCGCAGGAGGTGACGGTGTGATGACCGGCTATTCGCTCCGGGACCGGCTCGCCCTGGTGGCGGGCCTGGTGGGCCCCTTCCTGGTGGCGCTCGTCCTCGTACCCTTCCGTACGGATCTGTCGCGTACGAACGCTGCGCTGATCCTGGTCGTGGTGGTGGTCGCGGTCGCCGCCCTCGGCAGCCGTACGGCGGGGGCGCTCGCGGCGCTGTCCGCGGCGGCCTGGTTCGACTTCTTCCTCACCCGCCCGTACGAGACGTTCGACATCCATACCTCGGCCGACATCGAGACGGCGGTGCTGCTGCTCGTCGTCGGCGTGATCGTGTCCCAGCTCGCGGCCCGGGCCCGCCGCCTGGAGGTCATCACGGTGACGGACGCGGACTATCTCGCCCGCGTGCACGAGACCGCCGAGCTCGCCCAGTCCGCCAAGTCCTCCGACACCGTCGTCGACCACGTCCGCGGCCAGCTCACCGAGCTGCTCGGCCTGCGCGGCTGCCGCTACGAGTACGGCACCCTGCTGGGGCAGCCGCCCCGGCTGGAGCAGGACGGAAACGTCTCGGTCGGCCACCGGCGCCGGGACGTCGACGCCTGCGGCTGGCCGGACGGCGAGATCGAACTGCGCACCTACGGCAACGGCCACTACCTGGGACGCTTCATGCTCACCCCGGGCCCGGGCCCCGTACCGCCGCTCCAGGCCCGCCTGGTGGCGGTCACCCTCGCCGACCAGACGGGCGCGGCCCTGGACACGGCCGGGCGGTAGGTACCCGCGGGGGCACTGCGCGCAGCCGAGCAGGAGCCGTGCGGGGCACTTGGCCGTCAAGGTCCCGTCAAGGTCCGGGGCTTCGACGCGAAGAAGGCGCAAGGAAGGGTCGAAGGCAGTCGGGGACGGACAGAACCTGGGCGTACCCGCGCATCGCCTCCCCGCGTGCGCGGGCCACCGCGTAAGGAGCCCGTATTCCATGTCTGTCCT
>NZ_JBEYFS010000299.1:0-11745 GCF_040634475.1 Streptomyces sp. NPDC007095 | reverse complement strand
CTCGTACTGGATGTACTCGGGTCTGGGCCCGGTGCGGCGAGAGTGCGTGCATGGCGTCGCGGGGCAGGCGGGAATTTGACGACAGGGCCTAGGGCAGCCGTGTGTAGTCGGTCGTGAGGAGCAGGTCCTTGGCGGGGCCGCCCACCCGCCACACGGTGCGCCAGTGGTCCTCGTCCCGCACCGTGAACTCGCCCCGGTAGAGGTCCGCCGCGCACGGGTGGTCGGTGACGTACCGGCCGGTGATCAGGTCCAGGTCGTGGAAGGGGCGGCCGTCGGAGAACTGGACGAGGGCCGCCGCCGGGCTCGGCCCCGGCAGGAACCGCAGCGTCCGTTCGGCGGGCCGGGACGTGCCCTGCCACACGAACGTGCCGGATTCCCGGTGCAGAAGTCCGTGCGGAGATCCTGGTTCCTCCAGTGGGCCGAAAACCGTCGTCCCCGTGAACCACCCCTCCGCATCGCTCGCGAGATCCCGCACCGAGCGCTCCACCCGCCAGCTCCCGCCCAGGTGGGCGAGCACGTCCGTCACTGGCCAGAACTCGCCCATACCGTCCCGCTCTCCGTCCCATGCGATGCCGCGCGACCCATTGACGCGCTCTGACCCCCTCCCTATCTTGCCGTTCGAAGTATTGATCGTTGTCCGAAATCCCGAACAACTCAAGACCTCGAACAACTCAACACCACAGAGCCGCGGAGTATCCATGTCACGCACCCGCACCCGTTGGAGACTCGGACTCACGGCCACCGCACTCCTGGTGGCCTCAGCCGTCGTTCCCGGGCCCGCCCACGCCGCCGCCGACGTCACCGACTACGCGATCACCGTCGACCCGAAGGCCTCGGGCGCGAAGATCGACGACACCATGTACGGCGTCTTCTTCGAGGACATCAACCGCGCCGCGGACGGCGGACTGTACGCGGAACTCATACAGAACCGGTCGTTCGAGTACAGCACCGCCGACAACAGGTCCTACACGCCGCTCACCTCCTGGGCCACCACGGGCACCGCGACGACCGTGGACGACGACGGTCGCCTCAACGCCCGCAATCGCACCTATCTCGCCCTGGGCGCCGGCTCGTCCGTCGCCAACTCCGGTTACAACACCGGGATCAGGGTCGAGAGCGGCAAGACGTACGACTTCTCGGTCTGGGCCCACGCCGACGCGAGGACGCCGCTCACCGTGACGCTGCACGACGCCGACGGCGCGCTCGCCGAGGCCCGGCAGGTCACCGCGCGCGGCGGCTGGGCCAAGTACCGGGCCAGGTTCACCGCCACCCGCGACAGCACCACCGGGCGCCTCACCGTCGGCTCCGACGCTCCCGTCGCGCTCGACATGATCTCGCTGATCCCCCGGGACACGTACAAGGGCCACGGCCTGCGCAAGGACCTCGCCGAGAAGATCGCCGCCCTGCACCCCGGCTTCGTGCGCTTCCCCGGTGGCTGCCTGGTCAACACCGGCAGCATGCAGGGCTACGACGAGGCCTCGGGATATCAGCGCCGGCGCTCGTACCAGTGGAAGGACACCGTCGGACCGGTCGAGCAGCGCGCCACCAACTCCAACTTCTGGGGATACAACCAGAGTTACGGGCTCGGCTACTACGAGTACTTCCAGTTCGCCGAGGACATCGGCGCCATGCCGCTGCCCGTGGTACCCGCGCTCGTCACCGGCTGTGGCCAGAACGAGGCCACCGACGACGACGCGCTCCTCGAGCGCCACATCCAGGACACCCTCGATCTCATCGAGTTCGCCAACGGGCCGGTGACCAGCGAGTGGGGCAGGAAGCGGGCGGCGATGGGCCACCCGAAGCCCTTCCACCTCACCCACCTGGAGGTGGGCAACGAGGAGAACCTTCCCACCGAGTTCTTCGCCCGCTTCAAGCGGTTCCGCGCTGCCATCCAGGCCAAGTACCCGGACATCAAGGTGATCTCGAACGCCGGACCCGACGATTCCGGCACCACCTTCGACACCGCCTGGAAGCTCAACAAGGACGCGAACGTCGACATGGTCGACGAGCACTACTACAACAGCACCCAGTGGTTCCTTCAGAACAACGACCGCTACGACTCCTACGACAGGAACGGCCCCAAGGTCTTCCTCGGCGAGTACGCCTCCGGTGACAACACCTTCAAGAACGCCCTCGCCGAGGCCGCGTACATGACCGGTCTGGAGCGCAACGCCGACGTCGTCAAGCTTGCCTCGTACGCCCCGCTGCTCGCCAACGAGGACTATGTGCAGTGGCGGCCCGACATGATCTGGTTCAACAACCACGCCTCGTGGGGCTCGGCCGACTACGAGGTGCAGAAGCTGTTCATGAACAACGTCGGCGACCGGGTGGTGCCGTCGACGGCCACCACCACGCCCTCGCTGAGCGCGCCCATCT
Source organism: Streptomyces sp. NPDC007095 (assembly GCF_040634475.1). Lineage (NCBI taxonomy): Bacteria > Bacillati > Actinomycetota > Actinomycetes > Kitasatosporales > Streptomycetaceae > Streptomyces > Streptomyces sp. NPDC007095. The sequence goes on along the minus strand of NZ_JBEYFS010000299.1, from coordinate 9,369 downwards.
CCGGCGCCGTCGGTCTGTCGACCTGGGCGACAACGGCGGCGTACGACGATGTGAAGGTGACCGGCGCCGACGGCACCACGCTGCTCAGCGACGACTTCAGCGGTGACGCCTCCCGGTGGACCCACACGGGCGGCGGGAGCTGGAGCCTCCAGGACGGGCAGTACGTGCAGACCGACGTGAGCGCCGAGAACACCATGGTGTCGGCGGGCGACCCGGCCTGGCACGACTACGACCTGCACGTGAAGGCCACCAAGAAGTCCGGCAAGGAGGGCTTCCTCGTCGCCTTCGGCGTCAAGGACACCGGCAACTACTACTGGTGGAACCTCGGCGGCTGGAACAACACCACGACCGCGGTCGAACAGGCCGTGGACGGCGGCAAGTCGACCCTGATCTCCAAGCCCGGCACGATCGAGACGGGCAAGGCGTACGACGTCGACATCAAGGTCCGCGGCCGGCAGGTGACCCTCTACCTGGATGGCCAGGAGTGGGGGAGCTTCAGGGACGACAAGCCCGCGGAGCCGTTCCGTCAGGTCGTCACGCGGGACGCGAGGACCGGCGACCTGATCGTCAAGGTCGTCAACGCGCAGGCGGCGGACGCCCGTACCGCGATCGACCTGGGCGGGGCGAAGGTGGGCCGCAAGGCGGCCGTCACCACCCTCCAGGCCGCGCCGGAGGCGGTGAACTCGGAGAGGGTGACCGCGGTCGCCCCCGTGAAGTCCGCCTTCGACGGCGTCACCGACAAGTTCACCTACACCTTCCCGGCGAACTCCGTGACCTTCCTGCGGATCAGACAGCGGTAGCCGGAGGCGTGGGCTGCTGTCCGGCGGGCAGCAGCCCACGCTCGGCGAAGACCTTCTTCGCGACCAGGCTCGCGTTCATCGCCTTCGGTATGCCGCAGTAGACGGCCGAGTGCAGCAGCGACTCCACGATCTCGTCCGGAGAAAGACCCACGTTCAGCGCCGCGTTGACGTGCACCTCCAACTGCGTCTCACAGCCGCCGAGCGCGGTGAGCATGCCGAGCGTCACCAACTGGCGGTCGCGCGGGGCGAGTCCGGGCCGGTCGTAGATGTCGCCGAAGGCCCAGGAGACGATCTGGTGGCCGAGTTCGGGATTGATGTCGCCGAGCGCGTCGACGACGCGCTCTCCGGCCTCGCCGTCGACGCGCTTGAGGACCTCGAGGCCGTGCTCGAAGCGCTCTTCGCGAGTGGTGGCGGTGTTCGTGAGCGTCATGAGAGTGCGTCCGATCCCGGCTGGTCGAGCAGCCGTTCGTAGTGGTCGATCTTGTCGTCGAGGGAGGCCGCGTTGCGGCGCAGCGCCCGGATGCGGTCCGCGAGGTCGGCGCGGTGCTCCCGGAGCATCGCGAGCCGGTCGGGAACCGTGACGTCGCCACGCGCCCGCAACTCGGCGAACCGCTGCATGTCCGCGATCGACATGCCGGTCTCGCGCAGCCGGATGAGGAACTCCAGCCAGGCCAGGTCGGCCGCCTCGTAGCGCCGCTGGTTCCCGGTGGTCCGGCCGACCCGTTGGATCAGGCCGGCCTTCTCGTAGTACCGCAGCGTGTCGTGCGAGAGTCCGGTGCGCTCGACGACCTGGGCGATCGTGAGCGTCGGCTCCTGCGGGAGGGGCTGTTCGCTGGTCATGGAGAAACCGTAGAACCTGGAGTGTGCTCCAGGTCAAGCTTCATCTGCCGGACCATCCTGGAGATGGGTGATCCCGGAGCGGGGCCGACGGCGTTTCGGCCCGGCCCGGGAGCGGGGCCGACGGCGTTTCGGCCCGCCTCGGGAGGGGCGCCGGGTCAGGAGCGGCGGCGGGGCTTGCCTCGCTTGGCGCCGCCCTTGGCGCCTGCGGAACCGCCGCTGCGGGGGTTCCTGCCGGTCGTCGACTTGCCGGACGACTTGCCCGCCGCGGGCTTGCGCCGTGTGCCGCCGCCCGTCTCGGGGCGCTTGGCCTTCGACGGGGCCGCGGGCGCCGCAGGGGCCTGGGCACGCCCCCGTGAGCTGTTGACGGTCCGGCCGCGGACGATCCCGATGAAGTCCTCGACCAGGTCGGTGGTCGCGTCCTGTGGCCAGGACAGCGCGACGCGTGACTCCGGGGCGTCCGTGACCGGCCGGTAGGTGAGGTCCTTGCGGTGGTGCAGGCGGGCGAGGGACTGGGGGACGACGAGGAGCCCGATGCCCGCCGCCACGAGTTCGACGGCGTCCGCCGTGGTGGCGGGGCGCTCGAACGCGGGCTGCCCCGGCGGACGCTCCCAGTCGAGGGTGTCGTCGAGGGGGTGCAGCACGATCTCGTCGGCGAGATCCTCGGAGGTCACCTCGTCGACCGCCGCCACGATGTGGTCCTTCGGGACCACGACCACCGTCGTCTCGGTGTAGAGGGGGATCGTGCTGAGGTCCTCCCGGTCGACCGGCAGCCGGACGAATCCGGCGTCGGCGCCGCGGCCCCGCAGCACGTCGAACGCCTCGTCGGTGGAGACCGCGACGAGCGTCAACGGGATGTCGGGCAGCCGCTCGTTCCAGATCCGCACCCACTTCGTGGGCGTCACTCCCGGGACGTAGGCGAGCCGGAACGAAGGGGGTACTTCCGAGCCTGTCACCTCGCCAGGCTATCGGTCGTGGTCGGAGGTCGCGCACACGCTCGATACCCTTGACGCATGACGTCGCACCAGACCACCCAGACCATGAAGCCCGCCACCGCGGCGAAGAAGCTGGGTGTGTACCTCGAGGCCACCCCCGCCGAGTTCCAGGAGGGCGTCGTCTCTCGCACCGAACTGAACGCCCTGCAGGCCGATCCGCCCGCGTGGCTCCAGGAGCTGCGGCGCAACGGCCCGCACCCCCGTCCCGTGGTCGCCGCGCGGCTGGGCATCTCCATCGCCGGGCTCGCCCGCGGCGGGGTCACCGACGCCCTCACCACGGAGCAGATCGACGCCCTGAAGCAGGAGGACCCGGGGTGGCTGCGCCGGGAGCGCGCCACTCAGGCCGAGGTCCGCAAGGAAGAGGTCCGCCTCAAGGAGAAGCGCGCGGAGCAGCACGCTGAGCGGAACACGGAGCGCGCCGCCCAGCCCCGCAGTTCCCGTTCCTGACCCCGCCCCGCCCGACGGGCCCGCCACACGACGGTGTTCCGTGTCCGTGGTCGGGGCCCTGGTGGCCGGACGCGTGCCGTGAGATCGTCCGCGGGTGAGCGACGCTGCTGAGGAAGTCGTCCCGGGGCCGCCGGACGATCGTGCCGCATCCGTTCTGCGGTTCGCGGTGGAACTCGTCGCCTGGGTGGCGACACCTTGGGTGCTGGCCGATCATTCCTGGCTACTGGCCGCTCTGTCCCTGATATTGCTGATCGGCCTTCCGGCGGTCCTGTCCACCCCGGGGGACAAGGCCCACGTGATCATCGCCGTACCCGGCTGGGTCACGATCCTTCTGGTGCTGCTGCAGCTCGTCGCGGCAGTGGCCTCCTCGTGGGTGCTGTGGCCCACGTGGGCGGCGGTCGCGGTCACCGCGCTGGCCGCCACCGTCCTCGTCACGGAACGCCCGCGCCGGCGGTGGCTGCTCTCCATCCGCTGAAGGGCCCCCGGGCCGCGTCTCCCACGTGTAGGGGTGTCGTCAAGGCTCCGCGTCAGGACGGGGCGAGGACGCAGAACTCGTTGCCCTCCGGGTCGGCGAGGACCGTCCACGGCACTTCGCCCCGGTCCACGTCGACGGGCGTCGCACCGAGAGCCTTCAGGCGCGCGACCGACTCCGCCCGATGGGCGCCCGCTCCTCACGCGCTCAGCCCTGCCAGGTGGACTGCTCACTCGCCGGAGGAAACGCTCAGTCGCCAAGGGCCGGCCGGGACAGCCATGCATGGATTGCATAAACGTGCAGCGAAACGTATAGTCATGCCATCTAGGAGGAGGGTTCCATGGTGGTACGCGCAGCAGTGGCGGGAGCGAGTGGGTACGCGGGCGGCGAAGCCCTGCGTCTGCTCCTGGCGCACCCCGAGGTCGAGATCGGTGCACTGACCGGCAACGCCAACGCGGGCCAGCGCCTCGGCGCTCTGCAGCCGCACCTGCTGCCGCTGGCCGACCGGGTCCTCCAGGAGACCACCCCGGACGTCCTCGCCGGCCACGACGTCGTCTTCCTCGCGCTGCCCCACGGGCAGTCCGCCGCCGTCGCCGAGCAGCTCGGCCCGGACGTCCTCGTCGTCGACATGGGCGCCGACTTCCGGCTCAAGGACCCGGCGGACTGGGAGAAGTTCTACGGCTCCGCGCACGCCGGCACCTGGCCCTACGGCCTTCCCGAACTGCCGGGCGCCCGCGCCGCGCTGGAGGGGTCCAAGCGCATCGCGGTGCCCGGTTGCTACCCCACGGCCGTCTCCCTCGCCCTCTTCCCGGCGTACGCGGCCGTACTCGCCGAGCCCGAGGCCGTGATCGTCGCCGCGTCCGGGACCTCCGGCGCGGGCAAGGCCGCCAAGCCCCATCTGCTCGGCAGCGAGGTCATGGGCTCCATGTCCCCGTACGGAGTCGGCGGCGTCCACCGCCACACCCCCGAGATGATCCAGAACCTCGGCGCGGCGGCGGGGGAGCCGGTCACCGTCTCCTTCACGCCCACCCTCGCGCCGATGCCCCGGGGCATCCTCGCCACGTGCAGCGCGAAGGCGCGTGCAGGGGTCACCGGTGAGTCCCTGCGCGCCGCGTACGAGAAGGCGTTCGCCGACGAGCCCTTCGTCCACCTGCTGCCCGAGGGGCAGTGGCCCGCCACCGCGTCCGTCTACGGTTCCAACGCCGTTCAGGTCCAGGTCGCGTACGACGAAGCGACGCACCGCATCATCGCGATCAGCGCCATCGACAACCTGACCAAGGGCACGGCCGGCGGGGCCGTGCAGAGCATGAACATCGCCCTCGGGCTTCCCGAGGAAACGGGTCTTTCCACGATCGGAGTCGCACCGTGAGTGTCACGGCAGCACAGGGATTCCAGGCTGCGGGCATCGCCGCCGGGATCAAGGAGAACGGCAACCCCGACCTGGCCCTCGTGGTCAACAACGGGCCCCGCCTCGCCGCCGCGGGCGTCTTCACCTCCAACCGCGTCAAGGCCGCGCCGGTCCTCTGGTCCGAGCAGGTCCTCAAGGGCGGTCAGGTCTCCGCCGTGATCCTCAACTCCGGCGGTGCCAACGCCTGCACGGGCCCCAAGGGCTTCCAGGACACGCACGCGACCGCCGAGAAGGTCGCCGCGGTCCTCGACGTCAACGCCGGCGAGGTCGCCGTCGCGTCGACCGGGCTCATCGGCGTACTCCTGCCGATGGACAAGCTGCTGCCCGGGGTCGAGTCGGCAGCCGCCCAGCTCTCCGCGCACGGCGGCGAGAAGGCCGCCATCGCCATCAAGACCACCGACACCGTGCACAAGACCTCGGTGCACACGGGCGACGGCTGGACCGTCGGTGGCATGGCCAAGGGCGCGGGCATGCTCGCCCCCGGCCTCGCCACCATGCTCGTCGTGCTGACGACGGACGCGGACCTCGACTCCGAGACCCTCGACAGGGCGCTGCGCGCCGCCACCCGCACCACCTTCGACCGCGTCGACTCCGACGGCTGCATGTCGACCAACGACACCGTGCTGCTGCTCGCCTCCGGCGCTTCCGCGGTCACCCCCGAGTACGCGGAGTTCGCCGAGGCCGTACGCGCGGTCTGTGACGACCTCGGGCAGCAGCTCATCCGGGACGCCGAGGGAGCCGCCAAGGACATCAAGATCGAGGTCGTGAACGCCGCGAGCGAGGACGACGCCGTCGAGGTGGGCCGTTCCATCGCCCGCAACAACCTCCTCAAGTGCGCGATCCACGGCGAGGACCCCAACTGGGGACGCGTGCTGTCCGCGATCGGCACGACCGGCGCCGCCTTCGAGCCCGACCAGCTCAACGTCGCCATCAACGGCGTCTGGGTCTGCAAGAACGGCGGGGTCGGCGAGGACCGCGAGCTCGTCGACATGCGCTACCGCGAGGTCCACATCGTGACGGACCTCGCGGCAGGCAATGAGTCTGCGACGATCTGGACCAACGACCTGACGGCCGACTATGTCCACGAGAACAGCGCCTACTCCTCTTGACGTGCCCGCTTGGTTGTCGCGGGTCCTCGTCGTCGCCGACGAGGGTTCCTGCTTCACAGGCGGCCACTCGCCCCGGACGTGTCCGAGATGAGTCTTACATCGCCTCCGCAGGCCAACACCGCCCGCCCGGCGGCTGATCCGAGATCTTTCCGAAAGTCGGCTATGACGGTCAATCACTCAGAAGAGCGAAAGTCCTCGACTCGTAAACACACCGCACTGCCCAAGGCCCGGATCCTCATCGAGGCACTCCCGTGGCTGACCCGCCACAACGGCAAGACGGTCGTCATCAAGTTCGGCGGAAACGCCATGGTGAACGAGGAGCTGAAGGCCGCCTTCGCCCAGGACGTGGTGTTCCTGCGGCAGGCAGGACTCAAGCCCGTCGTCGTGCACGGCGGCGGCCCGCAGATCAGCGCCGCCCTCGACCGGCACGGCATCGTCAGCGAGTTCAAGGCGGGCCTGCGCGTCACCACCGAGGACGCCATGGACGTCGTACGCATGGTCCTGGCCGGTCAGGTGCAGCGCGAGCTGGTCGGACTGCTCAACCAGCACGGGCCGCTCGCCGTCGGCATGACCGGCGAGGACGCGCACACCATCACCGCCACCAAGCACCAGCCCGAGATCGACGGGGAGTTGGTCGACATCGGGCGGGTGGGCGAGATCACCGCGATCGACACGGGCGCGATCGAGGCACTGCTCGCCGACGGCCGGATCCCGGTCGTCTCCTCGATCGCCCGGAGCCAGGACGACGGACATGTCTACAACGTCAATGCTGATACGGCGGCTGCGGCTCTCGCTGCGGCACTGGGCGCCGAAACCCTCATGGTCCTCACGGACGTCGAGGGCCTCTACGAGGACTGGCCCGACAGCGACGAGGTGATCAGCCGTCTGACCGCCTCCGAACTGGAGAAGCTGCTGCCCGAACTGGCCAGCGGCATGGTGCCGAAGATGGAGGGCTGTCTGCACGCCGTGCGCAACGGCGTCACCACCGCCCGCGTCATCGACGGCCGGGTCCAGCACTCGATCCTGCTGGAGATCTTCACCGACGAGGGGATCGGCACGATGGTCGTGCCGGACGCACGGCCCGATGAACAGGGGGACGCCGAATGACCGGGACCAACGAGGAGCTCACCCAGCGGTGGCAGGGCGCGCTCATGGACAACTACGGCACCCCGCGGCTGCCGCTCGTCCGCGGCGAGGGCACCCGGCTGTGGGACGCCGACGGCAAGGAGTACCTCGACTTCGTCGGCGGTATCGCGGTCAACGCGCTCGGCCACGCCCACCCGGCGATCGTCGAGGCCGTGAGCCGGCAGATCGCCTCCCTGGGCCATGTCTCCAACCTCTTCGTCGCGGAGCCGCCGGTCGCGCTCGCCGAAAAGCTGCTCCAGCTCTTCGGCCGCGAGGGACGGGTGTACTTCTGCAACTCGGGTGCCGAGGCCAACGAGGGCGCGTTCAAGATCGGCCGGCTGACCGGCCGGAGCCACATGGTGGCGACCCACGGCGGCTTCCACGGCCGCACCATGGGCGCGCTCGCGCTCACCGGCCAGCCCGGCAAGCAGGAGCCGTTCCTGCCGCTGCCCGGTGACGTGACGCACGTCCCCTACGGTGACGCGCAGGCGCTGGCCGCGGCGGTCACCGAGGACACGGCCCTCGTGATCATCGAGCCGATCCAGGGCGAGAACGGCGTGGTCGTACCCCCGCCCGGCTACCTCAAGGCCGCTCGCGCGATCACCGCCGCCACCGGCAGCCTCCTCGTCCTCGACGAGGTGCAGACCGGCATCGGCCGCACCGGGCCCTGGTTCGCCTACCAGGACCACGAAGGTGTCCTGCCGGACGTCGTCACCCTCGCGAAGGGCCTCGGCGGCGGACTGCCGCTCGGCGCGACCGTCGCCTTCGGCCGGGCCGCCGAGCTGCTGAAGCCCGGCCACCACGGTTCGACCTTCGGCGGCAACCCGGTCGTCTGTGCCGCCGGACTCGCCGTCCTCGACACGATCGCGTCCGAGGGGCTCCTCGAGAACGTGAAGGCCGCGAGCGAGAAACTGCGGGGCGGAATCGAGTCACTCGGTAACCCGTTGATCGACCATGTCCGAGGTACGGGCCTGCTCCTGGGTATCGTGCTCACCGAGCCGCTCGCGCCCCAGGTGCAGCAGGCGGCTCAGGACGCCGGTCTCCTGGTCAACGCGCCCGCCCCCGATGTCGTACGGCTGATGCCCCCGCTGAACCTGAGCGACGACGAGGTGGACGCGTTCCTCCAGGCCCTTCCCGGTGTCCTCGACGCTGTAGCCAACGGGGACGGACGAGCCAAAGAATGAGACGACGACGATGAGCCAGGCGCAGGATCACGAGCACGTCGGGCCTGCCGTGCCGCAGACCCGCACCGCACGCCACCGCCGGATCGTGGACATCCTCAACCGGCAACCGGTGCGATCCCAGAGCCAGTTGGCGAAGCTTCTCGCCGACGACGGGCTGAGCGTCACGCAGGCGACGCTCTCCCGGGACCTGGACGAGCTGAACGCGGTGAAGATCCGCAACAACGACGGCGACCTCATCTACGCGGTGCCGAGCGAGGGCGGTTTCCGCACCCCGCGCGCGCCGCTGGGGGAGTCGGCGAAGGAGGAGCGGATGCGGCGGCTCTCGGCGGAGCTGCTGATCTCCGCGGAGGCGTCCGCGAACCTCGTGGTTCTCCGTACCCCGCCGGGGGCGGCGCAGTTCCTCGCCTCCGCCATCGACCAGGCCGAGCTGCAGGACATTCTCGGGACGATCGCCGGTGACGACACGTTGCTGCTGATCAGTCGTAATCCGACGGGTGGGCAGGCCTTGGCCGATCACCTGTTGCGGTTGGCTCAGAACAATCATTGAGCTGTACGACGGTGGGGGCGCACCCCGGGTCGGGGTCCGCCCCCGGTCTCACCCCAGGCGTTGAGCCAAGCCCCCGGTGCATCTGACCTCGTCTCCCGCCGTGATCAGTAGGGCCTCGATGTCGGGGAGGGACTCCAGCCAGGTCAGGGCCTCTCGGGATCCCATCGCGAAGGCGGCTGTCGCCCAGGCGTCCACCCAGGTCATGCGGGGACCCACCACGGTCACGGCGACCAGGTCGGTGACCGCGGAGCGGCCGGTGCGGGGGTCGACGATGTGGGCGCCGCGCTCGGCGGTGCCGGAGGTGGCCACCGACAGTTCGTCGACTCCGGCCGCGGAGACCACGGCCGCGAGTGAACCGGGACGCAGCGGGTCCGAGACGCCGACCCGCCACGGGCGGTGCGTGCCCGGCGCGCCGAGCAGCTGGACGTCGCCGCCGCCGTTCACG
>NZ_JBEYFS010000298.1:0-11974 GCF_040634475.1 Streptomyces sp. NPDC007095 | reverse complement strand
CCTGTGCCCGGCACGCCGAGAGCACGCACCTGACGCCGCAGGGCCCGCCCTCCGGGCGGACGACGGGAATTTGACGACAGGACCTAGGGCCTGTCCGGCGGATCATGTCGGAGACGCGGGGTCTGGCACGCTCATCTGCGGCGTTGTCGTCGGTTGCCGACGCTCCGCGTCGACGCACTCCTCCGCCTTGCAGCTGGACGCACCAGACCCCGCTCACCTGCGCTTATGGGGCGCCGCTACTTCCCTCCGACCTGATCCGCCGGACAGGCCCTGGTTCTGAACCCTGAGGGTGCCCCGGTCGCTCTCCCGCAGAGCGCGACCGATGATCAGGCGCTGGATCTGGTTGGTGCCCTCGAAGATCTGCATGACCTTGGCCTCCCGCATATAGCGCTCGACCGGGAAGTCGCGGGTGTAGCCGGCGCCGCCCAGGACCTGGACGGCGTCCGTCGTGACCTTCATGGCGTTGTCCGTGGCGATCAGCTTGGCGATGGACGCTTCGCAGGCGAACGGGAGCCCCTGGTCCTTGAGCCGGGCGGCGGCGAGCGTGGTGGCGCGGGAGGCCTGGACCGCCGCGGCCATGTCCGCGAGGACGAAGGCCAGCCCCTGGTGTTCGATGATCGGGCGGCCGAAGGTCTCCCGTTCGCGCGAGTAGCGCAGCGCGTGGTCCAGCGCTCCCTGGGCCAGGCCCGTGGCGACGGCCGCGATGCCGAGTCGTCCGCAGTCCAGTCCGGCGAAGGCGATCTTGAGTCCCTGGCCCTCCTCGCCGATGCGTCGATCGGCCGGGACGCGCACGTCCTCCAGACGGATGGTCGCGGTGGCCGACCCGGTCAGACCCATCTTGTGCTCGGGCGGATCGGCTATCAGGCCGGGGGTGTCGGCCGGGACGAGGAAGCAGGAGATCGCTCCCGAGCCCGCGTCGGACGTGCGCGCCATGATCGTGTAGAAGTCCGCGTGCCCACCGTGCGTGGTCCACGCCTTGGCGCCGTTCAGGACGTAGTGGTCGCCGTCCCTGACGGCCCGGGTGCGCATCGCGGCGGGGTCGGAACCGGCGTGCGCCTCGGACAGGCAGTAGGCGCCGAGCAGCTCGCCGCTGAGCATGTCGGGCAGCCACTCCTTCCTCTGCTCCTCGGTGCCGAAGGAGGCGAGGGCGAAGCAGGACAACGCGTGCACCGAGACGCCGACCCCGACGCTGGCCCACACGGCGGCGATCTCCTCGAGGACCTGGAGGTAGACCTCGTAGGGCTGGTCCCCACCGCCGTACTCCTCGGCGTAGGGCAGGCTCAGCAGGCCCGCCCGGCCGAGGGTGCGGAAGACCTCGCGGGGGAACTTCTCCTCGGCCTCCGCCTCGGCGACGCGAGGCGCGAGCTCCTTCTCGGCGAGCTCACGGGTCAGGCCGATCAGGTCGACGGCTTCCGGGGCGGGAAGCGTACGGGTAGCTGGCATGGGATTTCCTCGGTCGCTCTGGAAACTAATGATACGGCGAGCGATACAACAGTATCGTTTTTGGTACCGTGATGCCATGCAGTGCAGCGATGGATCCGGGGGCCCCCTCGTCGGTCTACGCGTCCTCGAGCTCGCGGGACTCGGGCCGGCTCCGCACGCGGCGATGGTGCTGGCCGATCTCGGCGCCGACGTGGTATGCGTCGAGCGGCCCTCCGGCCGGGCGCTGCGGCTCGGCCCGGAAGGCGCCACCGACATCGTGCGGCGCGGCCGCAGGTCGGTCTTCGCCGATCTCAAGGAGTCCGAGGGGCGTGCGCTGGTGCGGGCGCTGGCCGCCCGGGCCGACGTGCTGATCGAGGGCCTGCGGCCGGGCGTCGCCGAGCGCCTCGGCGTCGGCCCCGAGGACTGCGGCAGGGAGAACCCGGGACTCGTCTACGCACGCGTCACGGGCTGGGGCCAGGACGGCCCGCTCGCTCAGGATCCCGGGCACGACCTGAACTACATCGGTCTCACCGGGCTGCTCCACGCGATGGGCCGTGCCGGTGATCCGCCGCCCCCGCCACTCAACCTGGTGGGAGATTTCGGGGGTGGGTCCATGCTCCTGGTCATCGGCGTCCTGGCCGCGCTCTGGGAGCGCTCCCGTTCCGGGGCCGGGCAGGTCGTGGACTCCGCCATGCTCGACGGGACCGCCCTGCTGGGCCAGATGACGTACGCGCTGCGCGGCATGGGCGAGTGGTCGGACGAACGGAGCGCCAACCTCCTCGACGGGGCCGCCCCCTTCTACGACACCTACGAGTGCGGCGACGGCAAGTACGTGGCCGTCGCCGCACTCGAACCGCAGTTCTTCGCGGCGCTCCTGGAGGGACTGGGCATCGCCGGGGCCCAACTGCCCGCCCAGGGTGACCGCGGCGGCTGGCCCACGCTGCGGGCCCGGTTCGCGCAGCGCTTCGCCTCCCGCACGCGCGACGAGTGGACCGCGCACTTCGCCGGCACGGACGCGTGCGTCACCCCCGTGCTGACGTTCGCGGAGGCGGGAGCGCACCCGCATGTGGTGGCCCGTAGCACCCTCGTCGAGGTCGACGGCATCCTCCAGGCCGCACCGGCCCCGCGCTTCTCGCGTACTCCCAACCGGCGGCCCTCGGCCCCGGGTGCGCCGGGCGCGGACACCGAGTCGGTGCTGTGGGACTGGGGTGTCGACGCCCCGGCCGCCACCGCCGCGGTCAGGGCGAGACCGCGTGCACGATGAGCGACGCCAACTCGGCGTACGCCTCCGCGTCGGTCAGCCCCGTGCGCGCGGACACCTCGCCGCGCTGGATCTCCTGCATGGTGGCGGCGACGACCTCGCCCACGAAGGCCGCGTGGACGTCACGGAACGCGCCTGCGGCGACGCCGTCCGCGATCAGCTGCCTGATCCGGCCCGCGGCCAGGCGGGTGTTGGCCTCGTACACCTCGCGGGCCGGTTCGAATCCGGCCATGTCGTCGAGGAATCGCCGGGACAGCGGCCTCAACTGCTGGGCGACCGCGTTCAGGTAGACCACCACGCGCTCCGCGGGCGCGGAGGTGTCCGCCACCTGCTTCTCGATGGCCTCGGCCGCACTCCGGAAGTAGTGCTTCACGGCCTCACGGACCAACTCCTGCTTGCTGCCCGCAAGTTGGTACAACGTCGTCTTCGAGCAGCGCAGCCGCTCGGTCAGCTCGTCGAGCGTGAACGAGGCGAAACCTTCCGCCGCCAGCAGGGCGACCAGCCGTTCTAGCAGGTCGGTCTGGCGCGCTGTGCGACGTGTGGACGGCATGACCTCAGCGTAGCCGTTCCCCTTCACCCGGCAGGAGGTGCTGTCAGCGGGCGGTCCAGCCGCCGTCCACGACGACCGTCTGTCCGGTGACATAGCTTCCGGCGTCGCCGACGAGCCACAGGACCGCGCCGACGATGTCGTCGGCGGTCCCCTCCTTGGGCAGCGGGGTGTTGCGGCGCAGGTATTCGGCGGCGCGCTCACCCTCGTAGAGCGGGCCGGTGATCTCGCTGCGGAAGAAGCCGGGGGCGACCGTGTTCACCCGGATCGAATGCCGCGCCCACTGCACGGCGAGCTCGGCGGTCAGGCCGGACAGGCCGGCCTTGCTCGCCGCGTACGAGGCCTGCGGGATGCCGGGGATGCCGACCCGGCCGCTGATGGACGAGACGTTGACGATCGCGCCGCGGCCGAGGGTGCGCATGTGAGGGAAGACGGCCTGCGCGAGGAGCAGCGGGGCCAGCAGGTTGAGGTCCATGGTGCGGCGGACGGCGTCGAGCGGTTCGGACTCGGCGCGCTCGGTCGTGAACATGTTCCCGGCGGCGTTGACGAGGATCTCCGGCGGTCCCAGTCTCTCGACGACCGTGGGCACCACGGAGCCGATCCGGTCGAGGTCGGACAGGTCGCAGGGGACGGCGAGGCCGTCGATCCCCTGGGCGAGCTCGGCCAGCCGGCCGTGACGGCGGGCCACCACGGCGACCCGGGCGCCGAGCGAGGCGAGTGCGCGAGCCACCGACGCTCCCAGACCCGACGAGGCGCCGGTCACGACCGCCACCCGGCCGTCGAGGCCGAACATCCGTGCGGCGACATCGGGGTCGGACGCCACGCGGGTCTCCCTTCGACGGCAGGGCGTGTCGGGGGCGGCTCCGCCGCTGACCGCGGAACCGGCCCGGCACGCATCGTATGCCGGGCGCTCAATCCTTACAAGGATTATGACTTTACCGGCTCCATGGCACCCGGCATCAGCCGCGGCGGAACCGCATGCGGCTACGGGCGGATGCGGCGTCGATGACCCGGTTCTTGAGCGTGCGGCACACCCAGCGCTGGGTCGCCGTGAGGTGCTCCTCGGCGATCCGCGCGGCCTCGTCGGCGTCACCCCGCTCGATGCTCGTCACGAGACGTTCGTGCGCCCGCTGCGCTAGGGCACGGTCGGCGCGCGAGGGGTAGTCGCCCCGCGAGACCTGGAGGTCCGCCCAGGCCTCCTCCTGGACCGACCAGAGGGACGTGAGGCTCTTCACGACGACGCGCAGGGTCGCGTTGGGGTCGAACCCGACGACGACGTCGTGGAACTCGCGAGAGGCCCGGGTGAACGCCGCACCGTCATCGATGCAGTCCTCGCTCGCGGCGAGCAACTCCCGCAGCCGCGGCACCACCGCGCGCTCGCGGTCCGCTCGCTGCGCACAGTGAGCCGCGCACAGCGGTTCGAGGGTGGCGAGGGCGGCGCCGAGGTCGGGAACCCCGACCTGCATGGCCTGGAGCGTCAGACCGAGGGCGTAGCCGGCGGTCCCGATGTCGGGAGCGTGCACCGTGGCGCCGCCGCGGTTGCCACGGCGCACGGTGATGAAGCCCTCCGTCTCCAGGATCCGCAGCGCCTCGCGCACCGAGGGGTAGCTGACACCGAACTCCGCGACGAGCTCGTCCTGTTTGGGGAGCGTGGAGCCGTCGCCGATGCCGCCCGCGAGGATCCGGTCGCGCAGCGCGGCGGCCACCAGCTCCGCCATGCGCATCTGCCCGATCTTGGTGTGCTCGGACCCTGTACGTTCCATGATTGCAAGGCTAGCAGCGATACGCGGGGGGACTTCAGGCTGTTCCGGGGTGCCCTCGCTGGTCCACGAGCTCGGCCAGCCGGGTGCGTTGCACCTTGCCCATCGCGTTCAACGGCAGGGCGTCGACCTGGGACCAGATCTCCGGAACCTTGTACGGGGAGAGCTCGCGCCGGCAGTGCGCGATGAGCGCCTCGACGTCGAGCGGGGGACCGGCACTCCGGACCACCGCGGCCACCCTCTGCCCGAGTCGGTCGTCCGGCACCGCGCACACGGCGACCGCGGCGACGTCCGGGTGCGTCGCGATGACCCGTTCCACCTCCAGCGGGTAGACGTTCGCGCCGCCCCGGATGATGACGAGCTTCTTGCGGTCCAGCACCGTCAGCCACCCCTCGCCGTCGACGGTGCCGATGTCACCGGTGGGGACGGGGCCGGGCTCCGGTCGCCGGACGCCGCCGTGCTCCCAGAACCCGAGCATCGGCCGCCACATGTCGGCCCACGGCCCGACGGTGGTCCCGCCCAGCCGCAACTCGCCCAGCTCCCCGGCCGGCAGGCGTCGCCCCTCGTCGTCGTACGCCGCGACGTCGTAGTGCGGCAGCACCCGCCCGCTCGTGCCCGGGCGCCACTCGCCGCCCGGCGGGTCGATGGACACGACGGTCGGTGCCTCGGTCAGGCCGTAGGTGACTCGGGGGACCAGCCCGTGCGCCTCGGCGAACGCCCGGCGCAACGCGTCCGGTGTGTCACTGCCCCCGCTCCACACCTCCTGGAGCGGGCCGAGGTCGAGGCGCGGGCGCGCGGCGAGGTCGTGGAGCTGGGCGGGGGCGCCGTTCCACACCGTGACGCGCCGCGCGGAGATCCAGTCGGCGACCCCGTCGACGTCACGCCGGGCCATGACCACGGAGCATCCCCCGGCCTGTGCGGTGAGCAGGGTCGACAGCGCCATGAGGTTGAGGATCGTCAGCGGGAAGCTGTCGCCCTTGCGCAGCTCGGGGCCCCAGCCGCGGGTGGCGACCAGGGCCGCGCCGGGCAGGAGCAGGCTGCGCTGGCTGTGCACGACCGCCTTGGGGCGTCCCGACGTACCGCTGGTGAACGCGATGCCGGCCGGGGCGTCGAGAGCCTGCTCGACCCGGGGAGCCGGTTCGGCGCTCGCCACGAGCCCGGACCATCGATCGGGGTCGACACAGTCGGGCGAGCTCAGTCGGCAGCGCGGTCCGGCCAGGACGACCGTCGGCTCGCAGAGCTCGTACAACTCCCGCTGCTCGCCTGCCGCGAGCGCTTCACCGATTCCCGCCCAGACGGCTCCGATCCGCTGCGCGCCGTGGAAGGCCGCGACGATGTCGAGGTCGTTGGGGAGACAGGCGGCGACGCGGTCGCCGGGGCGTACGCCGAGCGACCACAGCGCGCCGGCCGCGCGTCGGGCCCGGTCGTCGAGTTCGGCGTACGACCAGGCGCCGGAGGCGGCCTCGATCGCCGTCGCGTGCGGGCGGGCGGTGAGCGAGGCGTCCAGTACCCCGGCGATGCTCCCCGGGACGGCCCTTCCCTGACCGGACGTCAGGCCCCGGGAACCCTCATGTGCGTACTGCGGTGTGCCACCGGCATCGGTACGACTCATGCCATCTTATTATCACTATCCTTGTAAAGATTCATCCTATAGGCTCGGGCCGGATGCCAGGTCCGCCCCCGCTGACGGAGGAGTGGTCGATACGTGAAGGCAGGCGCGCCGTGGATCGGCCCGAGGACACATACCGGCCCGCTGTCGGGAGTGCGTGTGGTCGATCTGACGGCGATGGTCATGGGCCCCTACTGCACCCAGATCATGGCCGACATGGGGGCGGACGTGATCAAGATCGAGCCCCCCGACGGCGACAACACCCGCTACATATCGGTCGGGCCGGAACCGGGAATGGCGGGCGTCTTCGTCAATGTGAACCGCGGGAAGCGCAGCGTGGTGCTGGATCTGCGTTCCGGCGACGGCAAGGACGCGTTGCGCGAACTCATCAGGAACGGCGATGTGTTCATCCATTCGATGCGCGCGAAGGCGATCGCCAGGCTCGGATTCGGTTACGAGGAAGTGGCCGCCGTCAATCCGTCGGTGATCTACACCAACTGCTACGGATACGGCCGCCGCGGCCCCGACGCTGATCTCACCGCCTATGACGACACCATCCAGGCGGAGTGCGGTCTGCCGTTCGCGCAGGAGCAGTTGACCGGGCAGGCCAGCTATGTCGGCACCATCATGGCGGACAAGGTGGCCGGAATGACCGCCCTGTACGCCACCATGATGGCGCTGTTCCACCGCGAGCGGACCGGTGAGGGCCAGGAGGTGGAAGTCGGCATGTTCGAAACGATGGCCGCGTTCATGCTGGTCGAGCACGCCAACGGCGCGATGTTCAGCCCTCCCTTGGGCTCCGCGGCGTACCCCCGCGCGGTGACACCCAACCGGAAGCCCTACCGGACCGAGGACGGCCACATCTCCGCGCTGGTCTACAACGACAAGCAGTGGTCGGCCTTCGTGAGCGCCGTGAAGCCGACGTGGGCGGGGGAGCACTTCGCCACCCTCGAACAGCGCGCACGTCAGATCGACACCGTATACGCCCTGTTGGGGGAGACCTTCCTGGAGCGTACGACGCAGGACTGGCTCGACCTGCTCAGGTCCCTCGACATTCCCGCCGCGCCGGTCCGCACCCTCGACGAGCTGTTCGACAATCCGCATCTGAACGAAGCGGGTTTCTTCGAGACGGTGGACAGTCCGAACGGCCCCGTCCGTTTTCCCGGCATGCCGGCCTGGTTCTCACGAACTCCAGGTCGTGTCGCCGGTCCTGCCCCTCGGCTCGGCGCCCACACCGAGGAGATCATGGCCGACCTGGGCAGGGCAGACACCTGAGTGAGGGAGTCGGAGAAGCAGTGACCAATACCGCGGAACCCTTCAGCGCACGCTCCTGGCTGTTCGCCCCCGGCGACAGCGAACGGAAGATGGAAAAGGCGGCCGCCGGTCCGGCGGACATCGTGCTCCTCGACCTGGAGGACGCGGTGACCGAGGAGGGAAAGCCCAAGTCCCGAGCGATGATCTCCTCCTTCCTGGCGGACCGGTCGCCCGGGGAGAGAGGCCGGCTTTGGGTGCGGATCAATCCCCTGGACGGCCCGCACGCGTTGGCGGACCTGGCGGCGGTGATCCCCGCGGGGCCCGGCGGCATCATGCTTCCCAAGGCGCGCGGCCGTGCGGATGTGGATGTTCTGGACCACTATCTGTCCGCGCTGGAGGTCTCCGCCGGGAGGGAGCAGGGGTCGACGAAGGTGATCGTCCTGGTGACCGAGACGGCCGAGGGCATGTTCACCACCGGCACCTACCAGGGCGCGCCGAGGATGGTCGCCATGACCTGGGGGGCGGAGGACCTCGCCGATTCCGTGGGCGCCGGCGAGAACCGCAACCCCGACGGAAGCTACGGATTCACCTACGAGTTGGCCAGAAGCCTGTGTCTCCTGGGAGCGGCCGCCGCCGGTGTGGCCCCCATCGAGACCATCCAGGGCGACTTCCGTGATGTGGAGGGACTGCGCGAGCGGGCCGAGAAGGTGCGCCGTGACGGCTACCGGGGCATGCTGGCGATTCACCCCGCCCAGGTCGATGTGATCAACGCAGCCTTCACCCCCACAGAACGGGAGCTGGCCGCGGCCCAGGAGATCGTCGATCTCTTCGCCGCCCGTCCCGGTGTCGGCGCCATCGGCCACCGGGGCGCCATGCTCGACCGGCCCCACCTCGCCCGCGCACAGGCGCTGCTGGCTTCAGGGGGACGGGCGTGAAGGTCGTGTCCGACGTCGGTGGCCTGGACCTGAGTGAGTTCCTGCGCCCCGGTGACCACATCGTCATGGGCCAGGCCTGCGGTGAACCGACCACGTTGGTCGAGGCGTTGATCGAGCAGAGCCCCGGCATCGAAGGTCTCTCGGCCTTCATAGCGACCAGCTTCTCCGGACGTTTCACCCCGGCGGCGGTGAACGGGTTCTCCCTGGCCAGCATGGGGGCGATCGGCGCGTTGCGCTCCCTGACCAAGGAACACAGGCTCAGCGTGATCCCCTGCCATGTCAGCCAGATCGCTCCGATGATCGAGGCCGGGACCATCGGCTGCGACGTCGCTTTCGTGCAGGTCAGTCCCGCCGACGCGAACGGAGACCACAGCTTCGGCCTCATCAGCGACCATGTGCGGGCCGCGGTCACGAAGGCGCGCGTCGTCATGGCGGAAGTGAACGAACAGGTGCCCTTCACCCACGGGGAACTGCTGCCCGCGGCGGATATCGATGTCGCCGTACATGTCTCCCGCCTGCCGGTGGAGGTGCCACCAGGGAGGATCGGTGCGACGGAGGAGGCTATGGCGCGACACGCCGCCGCCTATGTCGAGGACGGCTCGGTCATCCAGACCGGGGTCGGCGCCGTCCCGGACGCCCTCCTTCGACTGCTGCACGACCGCAAGGACCTCGGAGTGCACTCCGGCATGCTGGGGGACGGCCTGGTCGAACTGGTGGAGGCGGGAGTCGTCACCAACGCACGCAAACGCATCGACCGCGGGGTCTCGGTCAACGGCGCCCTGATCGGCACGAAGCGCCTCTACGAATTCGCCCACCGCAATCCGCGGATCCGCATGTGCGCCACCTCTTACACCCACGATGCCGCCGTGCTTGCTCGGTTGGACCGACTGGTCACCATCAACTCGGCCATGGAGGTCGATCTGACCGGCCAGGTGAACGCCGAACAGAGCGGTCCGGCCTACCTCGGCGGCACCGGCGGGCAGGTGGACTTCGTTCGTGCCGGCGCCCGCTCGCCCGGGGGGCACGCCATCATCGCGCTGCCCGCCACCGCCAAGGACGGCACGGTCAGCAGGATCACCGCCGACCTGTCGGGACCGGTCACCACCGCCCGTAGCGACGTGGATGTGATCGTCACCGAATTCGGCGCGGCCGAGCTCAGGGGACAGACCCTGGCCGAGCGCACCCGGCGTCTGATCGCCGTCGCCCACCCCGATTTCCAGGAAGAGCTGGCGCGGGCGGCCCACACCGTCCAGCGGCGGGGCTTCTGACGCGAGGGCCGTGCCGTGAAGAGGGCCGTGCCGTACGGCTACCCGCGCAGCCGCGTGGCCGGCTGTCCGCGCAGCCGATCGGCGGCCAGTTCGCGAAGATCGCTTGACTTGATCTTCGCGCTGCCCGTGAGCGTGATCTCCTCGTCGCGGAAGAAGAGCACATGGCGCGGCACTTTGTAGCTCGCCAGGCGTTCCCGCAGGAACGCGAGGATCACCCCGGGTTCGAGGCCCGCGCCCTCGTGGGGGACGACGCAGGCGGTGACGACCTCGCCGAGTGTCTCGTGCGCGACGCCCACGGTGCGGGCCACCTTGACGCCGGGACAGTCGTAGAGTGCCTCGTCGACCTCGAGCGGTGAGACGTTCGCGCCGCCCGTCTTGATGATGTCGGTGAGCCTGCCCTCCCAGAAGAGCCGGCCGCTCTCGTCGAGATGTCCGCCGTCGCCGGTGGGGAAGAAGCCCTCGGCGTCGAGCGTCTCGTCGAGCGGGATGCCGAGGTAACCCAGCATCAGGGTGGGGCTCTTGACGCATATCTCACCGCGCTCGCCACGCTCGACGACGGCGCCCGTGAGAGGATCGATGATTTTGACCGCCACACCCGGCAGCGGCTCGCCACTGCTGCCCGCGGTCACTTCCGGCGGGGTGTCGGCCGGGAAGCACGTCGTGATCGTGAAGGTCTCCGTGTTGCCGTAGGCGTTTCCCGGTTCGTGCCACCGGCCCGACACCGTGGGGTGCTGGGCGATCGGGGTCCTGAAATCCGCGAACCGTACGCTGCTCAGGTCCACCTGGCTCCAGTTGGGCGCGCTTTCGAGCTGGGCCCACTGGTGCGGCCAGGCGAGGGGGAAGTTCACCCGCTCCGCCTGCAGGAGATCGAGCGCCTCGGCGGCGGCGAAGGTCGACTGCAGCACCAGGGACCCGCCGCTGGCGAAGGTCGTACCGAGGCCCATGGCGAAGTTCCCCGACCAGAAGAAGCCGTTGGCCGTCCAGCAGCGGATGTCGTCCTTGGGGGCGAACCCGTACATGCGCCGGAAACGCCACAGCTGGATGGCGACACCGCGATGCGCGCTCAGGATTCCCTTCGGCCTGCTCGTCGAGCCCGAGGAGAAGAAGAGCACGGCCGCGTCGCTCGGCCGCACCGCCGCGGCCGTCGCCTCGACCAGCTCGCGCGACTCCTGGTGCCCGCGCGCCAGGAAGGCTTCCCAGGTGTCGATGGCGTCGTCCGGCAGGGCTTCCCCGACCATGGCGAGCCGGCGCAGGAACGGGAACTTCGCCGACCGCAGTGTGCCGGACGGCGCCTTTCCGATCTCCGGCTCCAACTCGGTGAGAACGGCGGCCTGATCCTTCTTCAGCACCCGTCGCTCGAACAACAACACGGAAACGCAGGACACTTGGAGCAGGTGCTCCAGCTCGGGCGGTGTCGAGAACGTGCTGAGCGGGACGGCCACCCCGCCCGCCAGCGAGGTGCCGAACACCGCCGCGATCCATTCGGCACGGTTGGTCATCAGGACGCCCACACGGCTGTCCTTGCCCACGCCGCACGCCCGCAGGGAGCGCGCCACCTCGAGGACGCGCTCCCAGAGCTCGGCGTACGTCCAGCGAGTGGTGCCCTCCGCCGTACGCATGACCAGCGCCTCGCGCTCGCCGTACAGCGCCGTCACCTCGCGCAGGAAGCCGGGCAACGTGAGCCGCCCGAGTCCCGGTTCGGCGCTCAACGGCGGCCCCGACACGATCGAAAGGGTCCGTACGGATTCGGCGTTCGTCTCAGCGCCCATCGCTCACCGCCCCATGGCTCCTCGTCGGGCTAGGTCCTGTCGTCAAATTCCCGCCGTCCGCCCGGAGGGCGGGCCCTGCGGCGTCAGGTGCGTGCTCTCGGCGTGCCGGGCACAGGCCCTCGTACTGGACGTACTTGGGTCTGTGCCTG
>NZ_JBEYFS010000297.1:0-12079 GCF_040634475.1 Streptomyces sp. NPDC007095 | reverse complement strand
GGCGGGGGAGGCGGGGCGCAGCCGCCGCCCGGGGGCCTGGGGGCGGAGCCCCCGGGTCGGCCCCGGGTCGGGCCCCAGGTCAGGCCCCGAGCCCGGACACAGGTCGGACCCCGAGCCCGGACACAGCTCGGACCCCGAGCCCGACCTGGGGTCGGGCCCCAGGTCGGGCCCGCGGGTGGGGGCGGCTACTCCGCCGGCTCTACGCCCGCGCGCAGCAAGCCGTACGTGTACGCGTCCTCCAGCGCCTGCCAGGACGCCGCGATCACGTTCTCCGCGACGCCCACCGTGGACCACTCCCCCGCTCCGTCGGAGGTGGAGATGAGGACGCGGGTGGTGGACTGGGTGCCGTGCTTGCCTTCGAGGATGCGGACCTTGTAGTCCACGAGCTCCAGCTTGGCGAGCTGGGGGTAGATCTTTTCGAGGGCGACCCGCAGGGCACGGTCGAGGGCGTTCACCGGACCGTTGCCCTCCGCCGTGGCGACGATGCGCTCGCCCTTGGCGAAGAGTTTGACGGTGGCTTCGTTGGCGTGGGTGCCGTCGGGGCGGTCCTCGACGATCGCGCGCCAGGACTCGACCTGGAAGTACGTGCGGGCCCGCCCCTCCGCCTCCTCGCGGAGCAGGAGTTCGAAGGACGCGTCCGCCGCCTCGTACGTGTAGCCCTTGAGCTCGCGCTCCTTGACGCGTTCCACGACGCGGCCCACCAGCTCGCGGTCGCCGCCGAGGTCGATGCCGAGTTCCTTGCCCTTGAGCTCGATCGACGCGCGGCCCGCCATGTCGGAGACCAGCATCCGCATGGTGTTGCCGACCTGCTCGGGGTCGATGTGCTGGTAGAGGTCCGGGTCGACCTTGATCGCGGAAGCGTGCAGGCCCGCCTTGTGGGCGAAGGCCGAGACGCCGACGTACGGCTGGTGCGTGGAGGGGGTGAGGTTGACGACCTCGGCGATCGCGTGCGAGATGCGGGTCATCTCGCGCAGGGCGCCGTCCGGGAGGACCTTCTTGCCGTACTTCAGTTCCAGGGCGGCCACGACCGGGAACAGGTTCGAGTTGCCGACCCGTTCGCCATAGCCGTTCGCGGTGCACTGGACGTGGGTCGCGCCCGCGTCGACGGCGGCCAGGGTGTTGGCGACCGCGCAGCCCGTGTCGTCCTGGGCGTGCATGCCGAGCCGGGCGCCGGTGTCGGCGAGGACCGTGGCGACGACCGCCTGGACCTGGGCGGGGAGCATGCCGCCGTTGGTGTCGCAGAGGATGACGACGTCGGCGCCCGCCTCCCAGGCCGCGCGGACGACCGCCTTCGCGTACTCGGGGTTCGCGCGGTAGCCGTCGAAGAAGTGCTCGCAGTCGACGAAGACCCGGCGGCCCTGCTCGCGCAGGTACGAGACCGTGTCCCGGACCATCTCCAGGTTTTCGTCGAGGGTGGTGCGCAGTGCGAGTTCGACGTGGCGGTCGTGGGACTTGGCGACCAGGGTGATCACCTGGGCACCGGCGTCGAGAAGGGCCTTGACCTGCGGGTCCTCGCTCGCCTTGCCGCCCGCGCGGCGGGTGGCGCCGAACGCGACCAGCTGGGCGTGCTTGAAGTCGATCTCCTGCTGGGCCCGGGCGAAGAACTCGGTGTCGCGCGGGTTGGCGCCGGGCCAGCCGCCCTCGATGAAGCCCACCCCGAAGTCGTCCAGGTGCCGTGCGATGGCCAGCTTGTCCGCCACGGTGAGGTTGATGCCCTCACGCTGCGCGCCGTCGCGCAGGGTCGTGTCGAAGACGTGGAACGAATCGTCGAGCTCGCTGGTTTCGGTCATGGTGTTCGGCTCCTGATGTCGGATCTCGGTCTGTACCGGAATGACCGGCTCCACCGTCCTCCAATGATCCCTCGCGCTCCCTTCCCGGCTTGAGGTGGGCCAGGAAAACGAAAAACCTCTCGCGGGTGCGAGAGGTCTGCGCGCGGGTCGAGGACGACGATGTCCGCCCGTACGTGGTGGTACGTGGCGGTCACTGCGGACCGGCGCGCCTGCTGCCAATAATCATGGCGAACGAGAGCACGGGGGCAGTCTGGCACATACCGCCCCCGTGCTCACGGGTTGTCTCAGGATGCGAGCCGCGCCTTGGGCTCCGAGGAGGGTTCCTGGCCGGGGCCGGCCCGGTTGAGGTCCAGGTCGCGGGTCTCCCGCATGGTGACGTAGACGACCAGCGACACCGCCGCGCAGCCCGCCACGTACCAGTAGAAGCCGGACTCGATGCCCGCGTCCTTGAACCACAGGGCGACGTATTCGGCCGTACCGCCGAAGAGGGCGTTGGCGATGGCGTACGGAAGGGCGACGCCCAGGGCGCGGACGCCGGTCGGGAACAGCTCCGCCTTCACACAGGCGTTGATGGAGGTGTAGCCGGTGACCACCACCAGGGCCAGCAGAGCCAGGCCGAGGGCGGGCCAGAAGCTGCCCGCGTGCCGCAGCATCGTCATGATCGGGACCGTCAGGAACGTCGAGCCCACCGCGAAGGTGATGAGCAGCGGGCGGCGGCCGACACGGTCGGAGAGGCGGCCCGCGAGCGGCTGGAGACAGGCGAAGACGATCAGCGCGGTGAAGGAGACGAGGGTCGCGGTCTCCTTGGGCAGGCCCGCCGAGTTGGAGAGGTACTTCGTCAGGTAGGTGGTGTACGTGTAGTAGGCGACCGTGCCGCCCATCGTGAGCGCGATGACCAGGAAGGCCTCCCTCCGGTGCTGCCACAGCGCGCGCATCGTGCCGCGCTCCTCACCGGACGCGGCCT
This sequence comes from Streptomyces sp. NPDC007095, assembly GCF_040634475.1. Lineage (NCBI taxonomy): Bacteria > Bacillati > Actinomycetota > Actinomycetes > Kitasatosporales > Streptomycetaceae > Streptomyces > Streptomyces sp. NPDC007095. Next base: position 9,325 of record NZ_JBEYFS010000297.1, on the reverse strand, counting down.
CCTCGTACACCTCGGTCTCCAGCATCGTGCGCCGCAGATAGAAGACGACGGCCGCGCCGAGCGCGCCCACGATGAAGGGAATGCGCCAGCCCCAGCTGTGCAGCGCGTCGTCGGACAGGGTGCGCTGGAGGATGATCAGCAGGCCGAGGCCGAGGATCTGGCCCGCGGTCATCGACACGTACTGGAAGCTGGAGGCGAAGCCGCGCCGCTCGGGGCCGGAGGCCTCGGTGAGGTAGGTGGCGCTGGCCGCGTACTCGCCGCCCACCGAGAGTCCTTGCAGCAGGCGGGCGACAAGCAGCACGACCGCGCCGCCGTAGCCCGCCACCGCGTAGGTCGGTGCGAAGGCGATGAGGAGCGCCGACAGCGACATCAGGGTGACGGTCAGCGTCAGGGCGGTCTTGCGGCCTCTGCGGTCGGCGATCCGGCCGAGCAGCCAGCCGCCGACCGGGCGCATGAAGAAGCCGACCGCGAAGATGCCCGCGGTGTTCATGAGCTGGGCGGTGGGGTTGTCGTCGGGGAAGAAGGCTCCGGCGAAGTAGGTGGCGAAGCTCGCGTACACGAACCAGTCGAACCACTCCACCATGTTGCCCGCCGAGCCGACCCAGATCTTCTTCCAGTGCTCTCGTCCCGTGAGTGCCATGAGCCGTAACGTGCCCGTTGATCACGGCCGCGACAAGGGCGCCTCGCGTTTTGTTCATTGCGTTCATCACGTTCGGCCGAGTGACGGTCAGCTCAGGGATTCGTCCAGAAACTCCCTTACGTGGAGCAGGATCCGCTCTCTGTCCGTGCCGCGCAGTCCGATCGCGACATGGATGGAGAAGCCGTCGAGGAGGGCCCGCAGCCGGGCGGCGCAGCGGTCCGGGTCGACCGGCCGGAACTCGCCGCGCGAGACACCCTCGGCGAGCAGCGCGACCAGGTCGCGGTGCCAGGCGCCCTCGATGGCGACCTGCCGCTCGCGGGCGTCGTCGTCGGCGTTCTGCGAGCGGTTCCAGACCTCCAGCCAGAGCGTCCAGTGCGGGTCGCGGTGGCCGTCGGGGACATAGAGGTCGACGTACGCGTCGAGCCGCTCCCGGGCGGTGCCCCGCGCGGCGAGCAACCGGCCGCGCTCGGCGCCGAGCCGCCCCTCGCTCCACTCCAGGGTCTGCAGCAGCAGTTCGTCCTTGGAGTGGAAGTAGTAGAGGAGATGACCGCTGCTCATGCCGACCTCGCGGCCGAGCGCCGCCATGGTGAGCTTCTCCAGACCACGCTCGGCGATCATGTCCATGGCGGCGGCCAGCACGTCCTCGCGCGGAGGCGCGTTCTTCCTCCGCGGCGCGCTGTCCCCTGCCACGTGCGACTCCTGGTTCAGATCCTCGGCTGCTGCTGGGTGATGCAGTGGATGCCACCGCCTCCCGCAAAGATCGTACGGGCGTCCACCAGTGTCACCGTCCGCTCGGGGAAGAGACGTCGGAAGATGCCGGCCGCGAGCTCGTCGCGCGGGTCGTCGAAACCGCACAGGACCACGCCGCCGTTGCAGAGGTAGTGGTTGATGTAGGAGTAGTCGGCCCAGTGGCCGTCGGCCTCCAGGATCGTCGGGGCCTGGACCTCGACGACCTCCAGACGGCGCCCGCGCGCGTCGGTCGCGGCCTTGAGCAGGCCGATGACCTCCTCGGTCACCTCGTGGTCGGGGTGCGCCGGGTCCGGCTGGGAGTGCGCGACCACGACTCCGGGGCGGGCGAAGGCGGCCACGATGTCGACATGGCCGAGCGTGCCGAAGCCGTACGGGGGGTAGTCGCCGGTCAGCCCGCGCGGCAGCCAGATCGCCTTGCGGGTGCCGAGGTGGGCGTGGATCTCCGCCTCCACCTGCTCGCGCGTCCGGTCGGGGTTGCGCTCGGGGCCGAGCTGCACGGTCTCGGTCAGGAGCACGGTGCCCTCGCCGTCGACATGGATCGCACCGCCCTCGTTGACCAGCTTCGAGGCGTACGTCTTCGCCCCCGCGAGGTCCGCGACATACGCACCGATCTTGGCGTCGTGCTCCCAGCGGGCCCAGTCCTGGGCGCCCCAGCCGTTGAACGTCCAGTCCACGGCAGCCAGTTCGCCCTTCCCGTCGGTGAGGAAGGTGGGGCCGATGTCACGCATCCAGGCGTCGTCGAGTTCACGTTCGACGGTGTCGACGTCCGGGCCGAGCAGCGCCCGGGCCGCCTGCGACTGGCCCGGCCCGCACACGACCGTCACCGGTTCGAACCGGCGGATGGCGCGCGCCACCGCCGCCCAGGCGGCGCGCGCCTCGGCGAGGTCGTCGGGGTTGTCGAAGGTGAGGTTGGGACCCGGCCACGCCATCCAGGTGCGCTCGTGCGGGGTCCACTCGGCGGGCATCCGGAAACCGTCGGCGGCAGGGGTCATGACGTGCACCTTCATCAGAGGAAGTAGAGGCGGTTGAGGGAGACCGAGTCGGCGGGCTCGGAGCGCAGCGGGTCACCGTCGAGGGTGACCAGGCCGGTGCGCTGGTCGACGTCGACGGATCCCGTACGGGAGTTGAGGCGCAGGTCGGCGGGGCCGATCCCGCGGGTGCCGCGCACGGCGACCCGCCGCCGGCGTGTCGGCATGAGGTCGTTGCCCTGGTCGAGCGCGGCCTGGGCGACGAAGGCGACCGAGATCTCGGCGGGTGTCGCGCCGTGCGCCCCGAACTGGGGCCCCAGGACGAGGGGTTCGCAGGTGTCGGTGGCGGCGTTCGGGTCGCCGACCACGCCGTACGCCGGGAAGCCGGACTTGAGGACGAGCTGCGGCTTGGCGCCGAAGAACTCCGGGCGCCACAGGACGATGTCGGCGAGCTTGCCGACCTCGATCGAGCCGACCTCGTGGGCGAGCCCCTGCGCGATGGCGGGGTTGATGGTGAGCTTGGCCATGTAGCGCAGGACGCGCTCGTTGTCGTGGTCCGCGTCCGTCGGGGCGCCGCGCTCGGCCTTCATCTTTCCGGCCATCGCGAAGGTGCGGCGTACGGTCTCGCCCGCGCGTCCCATGCCCTGCGCGTCCGAGGAGGTGATCCCGATCGCGCCCAGGTCGTGCAGCACGTCCTCGGCACCCATGGTCCCGGCGCGGATCCGGTCGCGGGCCATGGCAGCGTCGCCGGGCAGGTCGGTCTTCAGGTCGTGGACGGAGACGATCATGCCGTAGTGCTCGGCGACCGCGTCCCGGCCGAAGGGCAGGGTGGGGTTGGTGGAGGAGCCGATGACGTTCGGGACTCCCGCCATCTTCAGGACGTTCGGTACGTGACCGCCGCCGCAGCCCTCGATGTGGAAGGCGTGGATGGTCCGGCCTTCGAGGACGCGCAGGGTGTCCTCGACCGACAGGCATTCGTTCAGCCCGTCGCTGTGCAGGGCGACCTGGACGTCGTGCTCCTCGGCGACGCGCAGCGCGGTGTCGAGAGCGCGGGTGTGGGCGCCCATGTCCTCGTGGACCTTGAAGCCGCTCGCGCCGCCCTCGGCCAGGGCCTCGACGAGGGGGGCGGCGTCGGAGGACGAACCCCGGCCCAGGAAGCCGATGTTGACCGGCCAGGCGTCGAAGGCGTTGAAGGCGTGGCGCAGTGCCCAGGGCGAGTTGACGCCGACGCCCCACACCGGCCCGAACTCCTGGCCGATGACCGTGGTGACGCCGGAGGCGAGCGAGGCCTCCATGATGCGCGGCGACAGCAGGTGCACGTGGGTGTCGACGGCTCCGGCGGTGGCGATCAGTCCCTCGCCCGAGACGATCGACGTCCCCGTACCGACCACCACGTCGACCCCGTCCAGGGTGTCGGGGTTCCCGGCCCGCCCGATCGAGCAGATCCGCCCCTCGCGGATGCCGATGGAGACCTTGCGGATCCCCTGGGCCGCGTCGATCACCACCACGTTGCTGATGACGACGTCGCAGGTCTCGCGGACGGCGGCGGCCTTGAGGTGCAGTCCGTCGCGGGCGGTCTTGCCGAAGCCGGCGAGGAACTCGTCGCCGTAGCGCTGGGCGTCGGACTCGACGCGGATGGTCAGCCCGGAGTCACCGAGGCGGACGCGGTCGCCGGCGCGGGGGCCGTGCGTGGCTGCGTACTCGTAAGGATTCATCGCCGCTCAGCTCCCTCGTTCTCCCCGACGCCCCCGGCATCTCCGGCATCTCCGGTGTCCCCGGCATCTCCGGTGTCCCCGGCATCTCCGGCATCTCCGGTGTCCCCGGCATCTCCGGTGTCCCCGGTATCTCCGGCATCTCCGGTGTCCCCGGCATCTCCGGCATCTCCGGTGTCCCCGGTATCTCCGGCATCTCCGGTGTCCCCGGCATCTCCGGCATCTCCGGTGTCCCCGGCATCTCCGGTGTCCCCGGCATCTCCGTTTTCCCCGGTATCTCCGGTGTCCCCGGTGTCCCCGGTCCCGAGGTACCCGCAGGCGGCGGCCCTGCGCAGGGCCTCCTCCCTGGCTCCGGGCGCGTCCAGCGGCCCGTCGACCAGTCCCGCGAAGCCGATGGCGATCCGCTCACCGCCGATGGGCAGCAGCCCGACCTCGGCGCTCTCCCCCGGTCCGAAGCGCACGGAGGACCCGGCGGGGACCGCGAGCCGCATCCCGTAGGCCGCCGCCCGCGGGAAGTCGAGCCGCGGATTGGTCTCGAAGAAGTGGAAGTGCGAGGTGACGGAGACGGGCACGGTCGCGGTGTTGGTGACGGTCAGCCGGACGACCGCGGCGGGCTCGGCATGCTCCGGCCCCGGCAGCAGCGCGCCAGGCGCCCGCTCCCCCAGCCCGCCCCCGAGGGGGTCGCTGACGACCGCGAGCCGGGACCCGTCGTCGAAGACGGCCTCGACATGCACCTCCGTGACGACGTCGGCGACGCCCGGCAGGACGTCGTCGGGGCCGAGCACCGCCCGGGCCGCCGCGATCGCCTCGGCGAGCCGACGCCCGTCCCGGGCCGCCTCGCACACAGTGTCCGCGATGAGGGCGGTCGCCTCGGGGACGTTCAGCCTGAGGCCCCGGGCCCGGCGGGCACGGGCCAGCTCGGCGGCCCCGAAGAGCAGCAGCCGGTCACGTTCCGTGGGGGTCAGTCTCATGTCCGGGCACCTCCTTGCCTTCCTCGATTTAGAGCACCACTCTAAACAAGAGATTCATGGAAAGGAACGATTGACATCCAGAATCTGGTCACAGACATTGAACGTCGCTCTAACTCTCAGGCGGCCGTCGAAGGAGACCAGCCATGCCGATCGAACAGCGCGGAGTCGACACCATCCCCGACGAGGAACGGACCAGCGGACCCAAGGATCTCGTCTCGATCCTGCTGGGATCGAACCTCTGTCTGGGCGTGATCATCTTCGGCTGGCTGCCACCCTCCTTCGGGCTCGACTGGTGGTCGTCGGTGAGCGCGATCGTGGCGGGCACGGTGATCGGCACGGCGCTCACCGCGCCGCTCGCGCTGGTGTCCCTGCGCACGGCGACGAACCTCTCCACCTCCTCCGGCGCCCAGTTCGGCGTGCGCGGACGGCTGGTCGGCTCGGTCGTCGGGCTGCTGCTCGCCCTCGGCTACACCGCGCTGACCGTCTGGATCGGCGGCGATGTGATGGTGAGCGTGCTCGGCCGCCTGTTCGGGCTGCCGGCGAACGGGCTGTCGTACGCCGTCGTGTACGCCGTCCTCGCCGCCGCCACCGTCGCGGGCGCGGTGTACGGCTACCGCGTGCTTCTCGCGATGTCCCGGGTCCTCGCGGTCGGCATGACCGCACTCCTCGCGCTCGGGGTGCTCGCCTACGCGCCGCACTTCACCACCGCCGCGCTCCCGGAGACCGGCGGCTATCTGCTGGGTTCGTTCTGGCCGACCTGGCTGCTGGCGGCGGTCGCCGCGGGCCTGTCCGGACCGATCGCGTTCATCACCCTGCTCGGCGACTACACGCGCTACATCTCCCCGTCCCGGCACTCCTCCCGTACGGTCCTGCACGCCACCTGGCTGGGCCTGATCGCCGGGCTGCTGGTCCCGCAGCTCTTCGGCACCTTCACGGCGTACGCGGCCCGCGCGGCCCTCGACTACGCGGGGCCGCTGGTCTCCGCCTCCCCCACCTGGTACCTGGTCCCGCTGCTGCTCGCCGCCTCCGCCGGGTCGGTCGGCAACGCGGGCCTGATGCTGTACTCCATGGGCCTGGACCTGGACGCGATCCTGCCGAAGGCCTCGCGCGCCCGGGCCACGCTCACGGTCGCCGTCGTCGCCACCGTCTGTGTCTTCGTCGGCCACTACGCCTGGAACGCGCAGTCCGCGATGACGTCCTTCGTCCTTCTCCTGACCGCCATCGGCACCCCGTGGGCGGTCATCACCCTCATCGGCTTCGCCCGCTGCCGCGGAATCTACGACCCGGACGCCCTCCAGGTCTTCAACCGCCGTTCCCGCGGCGGGATCTACTGGTACCGCGCCGGCTGGAACATCCAGGCGACGGTCTCCTGGGCACTGGGCGCGTTCGCCGGCCTCCTCGCCGTCTCCCTCCCTTCGTACCAGGGACCGCTGCTGTCCCTCACGGGTGGAGTGGACTGCAGCTTCGTCCTGTCAGGGCTGGTCGGCGGCCTCGTGTACGTGGCCCTCTCTCCGAAGCGGGCGTCACACCGGGTCGAGGCCGGGCAGGAACTGGCTCGCGCCGAAAGCGGGCTTTAGGTCGCTGAACCAGGTGGCGTTCTCGTCGTACGCGGCGAAGAACGGGCGGCCCACCAGCTCCGGGTCGCGGGCCTGGATGAGATGGAGCACGAAGACCTTCTCGCCGGCCACCTCCGTGATCCCGTCCACGCACACCTTGCCCGGCATCGCCGACATGACCGGGCCGCGCACGGTCCGCGCGAGGCCGGACACCTGGGCGTAGGCGTCACGGAAGATCTGGTGACCGCGGGCGAGCGGCACCCCGAAGTAGCCCTGCGGGCCGGTGTCCCGCTCCACGAACTGGTAGTACGGCACCGCCCCCAGCGCGGTCGTCTCGTTCCACAGCCCGGCCCACGCCTCGGCACTGTCGTTGATGCCCCTGACCAGCGGCCCCTGGCAGCGGATCACGGCACCCGTGTCACGCACCCGGCGCATCGCCTCCCGCACCACCGGGGGCCGCAGCTCCTGGGGATGGGTGAAGTGGGCCATCAGCGCGAGGTGGCGGCCGCTCGCGACGACCTTCTCGAACAGACGCAGCACGTCGTCGGCGTCGCGGTCGGTGAGGAAACGGTACGGCCAGAAGGCGAGCGACTTGGTGCCGATGCGGACCGACTGGATCGACTCGATCTCGAGGAGCGGCTCGACGTAGCGGCGCAGCACCTCGGTGCTCATCACCATCGGGTCGCCACCCGTGATGAGCGCGCTGGTGACCTCCGGGTGGGCGCGCAGATAGGCGGACGTGGCGCCGATGTCGTCGGTGGCGATGCGCAGGTCGGACTCGCCGACGAACTGGGGCCAGCGGAAGCAGTACGTGCAGTAGGCATGGCAGGTCTGGCCCTGGCGCGGGAAGATCAGCACCGTTTCCGGGTACTTGTGCTGGAGGCCGGTGAGGCGCCGCCCCTCGTGCACGGGGACGTTGGCGTCGAGCTGCCCGGAGGGATGCGGGTTGAGCCTCATCCGGATCTCGTGCGCCGCGCGCAGGACGTCGGCCTTGGGGGCGTCCCGCGCCAGCAGCTCCGCCATCTGCCCGAGGTCGGGCTCGGGCAGCATCTCGGCCTGCGGGAACGTCAGCCGGAAGATCGGATCGTCGGGCACGGCCGCCCAGTCGATCAGCTCGTCGACCACGTAGGTGTTCGTACGGAACGGCAGGACGGCCGCCACCGCCCGCAGGGCGAGTCGCTCGGCGGGCGGCAGGGACACGCGCCGCAGCAGGCCGTCCAGGTCACGGGGCGTGAAGGCGCGAAAGCGGGGGCTCGGGTGCGAAGACCGGGAGCTGGTGTCCGAAGACCGGAGGCTCAGTTGCGCGGAGCCGGGTCTCGCGGGCTGAGCGGGGTGGAGCGCTGAACTCATGTGTGCCGGGGCCTCTATTCCCTGACCAGGACCGACGGCCGCAACTCGACGAATGCGCCCGCGGACGCATCGTACTTCTCCGCGAAGTGCTGCATGAGCAGCCGGTGAAGCTCACTTTCGTCGTCGACGACGATCAGTTCGTGCGCACCCTGCACGCCCAAGGCCTCGCTGTACGCGGAGAGTTGATCGAGGCGGTGGCGGGCCATGTACGACACGAGGTCGTGCCCGGCGACGTACACACAGTCGTCCACATAGACGAAGCGACAGCTGAACTCCCGCCGGCCGTCGGTCGCGTCGACCAGGGTCACCGGCAGATGGGTGAACCGCTCCATCCGCTTGCTCTGCTGCCACAGTTCGTCGAAGCGCTGTTCGACGAAGGTGCCGAGCGGGGAACGGACGGCGACTTCGAGCTGGACGCCTTCGCCGGAGAGGCGCCCGACGGTGAGGAACGAGACCAGGGAGCGCTCGTCCCAGCGGTAGAGGGTCACGCCGGGGGACGTGGAGCAGAGGCGTACTTCGAGGAGCTGGCGGGAGTTCTCGTCGAGCCGGAGCGCGAACCGGTCCAGCGTGCGCAGGTTGCGCATGATGTCGCGGCGGATGTCGGCACTCTGCTCGCCCAGCTCACGGCCGCGCAGGATGACCGCGAGGGAGTCGGGGTCGAGGAGGAGGATCTGCACGCGGGCGCCGTGCCCGGTGGCCGCCTTGATGCCGCGGAAGAGACGCTCGGAGAACTGCGGGCCGAACACGTTGGAGAAGGTGTCGAGGACCTTCACGTTCGAGGTCGAGCCGTAGACCTGGGCGCTGAACCACTCGTAGTCCAGCCGGGTGTGTTCGCGGACCCGGCCCTCCTGGGCGCGGCTGATCAGCGGGCCGATCACGAAGACGGTGACGACGACGCCGACGATGTCGGTGCCGAGATTGAGGGTGAGGTTCTCCTCGTAGTTGTCCATCCGCGAGCTGCTCCAGAGGAGGAGGGCTGCGACGGCGGCGAGGAGGACAAGGACCGTGAGGCTCTGAGGGCGGCGTGGGGTGCGTAAGGTGCGCAGCAGCCAGCGCAGTCGTGGTACCGGCGACCCTGCGCTCACCTGCGCTCCCTCCGTGGCCGTGCGGGCACACGGGAGGGCGGCACGCTCCCCCCGTGGAATCTGTGGATACCCGTGTCACGGAGCCGCTACGCGTCGAACGAACCGCCGGTCCCCGCACTCCTGTTGGGGAGAGGGGGACCGGCGGGAGGCGTGGGTGCCGGGGACCGGCGGGCGCGAGGGTCGCGACCGGCGCGAGGAGCGTCCTAGGTCCTGTCGTCAAATTCCCGTCGTCCGCCCGGAGGGCGGGCCCTGCGGCGTCAGGTGCGTGCTCTCGGCGTGCCGGGCACAGGCCC
>NZ_JBEYFS010000296.1:0-12080 GCF_040634475.1 Streptomyces sp. NPDC007095 | reverse complement strand
ACGAGGGCCTGTGCCCGGCACGCCGAGAGCACGCACCTGACGCCGCAGGGCCCGCCCTCCGGGCGGACGACGGGAATTTGACGACAGGACCTAGCCCCGCGGCTGTCGGACCGTGACCGCGACACCGGCGCGCGGTCACGGTGCCGCGGCCCCTTGGGGAACTGCCGAGTTCACCGAGCGGCTGCGCGCCGTCGCCGAGGACCGCTACCACGACCGTCATCCCTTCAACGTGCGCATGCACCGGGGCGAGTTGACCCCGGCCGAGCTGCGCCGCTGGATCACCAACCGCTTCCACTACCAACGCCACATCCCCGTCAAGGACGCCCTGATCCTGGCCAAGTTCGACGATCCCGCACTGCGGCGGATGTGGGTCCGCAGGATCCAGGACCACGACGGCACAACCGTCGGGCGGGGCGGCATCGAACGCTGGCTGCGGCTGGGCGAGGCCGCCGGCCTCGAACGCCCGGCGCTGTGCGACGCCGCCCGGGTGCTGCCCGGCGTCCGGCTAGCGGTCGAGGGCTACGTCAATTTCTGTCGCCTGCGCCCCGCGCTGGACGCGGTCGCCGCCTCCCTCACGGAACTGTCCGCACCTGGGCTGATGCGCACGCGGATCGCAGCGTTCGAGCGGTATTACCCCTGGATCGAGGCAGAGGGGCTCGCGTACTTCCGTACCCGCATCGGGCAGGGCGGCCGTGACAGCGAGGAGGCGCTCGCCCTGGTCCAGGGCTGGGCCCGCACCCGTGAGCAGCAGGAACGGGCCGTGGCGGCGCTGACGTTCAAGTGCGAGGTGCTGTGGGCGCTCCTCGACGCGGTGGACCGGGCGAGCGACTCCGTGCCGACGGGCACGTCGGGCGGGGTGTCGCGGGGTGGCCCCCGGGGCGACGCGGCCGCCGCACCGGAGGGCGGCCTGCCGTGCGCGCCGGATCGCGGGCATCGGGGTGCGTCAGGGGGAGGTCCGGTTCACCTGCCGGGTGCCTCCGGCGGGGTGTCGGGGGAGACCTTGTCCGTACAGGCGCCGGGCTCGCCTGCTCAGGTCCGGCATCCCGGTGCGCGGCCCGTGCACAGGGACACCACGGTGGTACCCGGCCCCGCAGGGGGCCCGCCATGACCTGGCGCCCTGCTCTCGCCCGCTCCGTGATGCTCCGTCATGATCCTGTCCGCGGGACCGACTTGCTGCTCATACCCGAACGCGTCGTCGTCCTGCGCGGCCACGCCGGGAGTGTCGTCCGGCTCTGCGACGGCAACAGTGAGGTGCCCGAGATCGTCGCCGCGCTCGTCGAACGGTTCCCCGGCGCGCCGGTCGCCGACGAAGTGCCCCGATTCCTCTCGGCGTTGCGCGAGGAGGGCTGGCTGCGATGACCGCGACCGTCGATCCCCCCTGGGCCCTGCTGGCCGAACTCACCCACGGCTGCCCGCTGCGCTGCGCATATTGCTCCAACTCCGTCGAACTGATCAGTCGGTCAAGAGAGCTGACCGCCGAACAATGGACCGACGTATTTCGTCAAGCCGCTGACCTGGGCGTTGTCCAGACCCACCTGTCCGGGGGCGAACCCCTCCTCAGACGCGATCTCGCCCGGATCGTCGCCGCCGCCGACACCGCGGGCCTCTACACCCAGCTCGTCACCAGCGGTGTGGGCCTGCACGAGCGAAGGCTCGCGGAGCTGCTGGACGCGGGACTGCGCAGCGTCCAGCTCTCCGTACAGCACACCGATCCCGGGGCCGCCGAACTCATCGCGGGGGCCCGCGCGTTCACCGCCAAGGAGCGCGCCGCAAGGCTGGTGCGGGCGGCAGGGCTACCACTCGGCCTGAACGTCGTGCTGCACCGGGCCAACATCGACGCCGTCGACGACCTGATCACGCTCGCCCTCGCCTGGGGAGCCGACCGGATCGAGCTCGCCCACACGCAGTACTACGGCTGGGCCGCCCGCAATCGCACCGCTCTGCTGCCGACCCGGGACCAGGCCGAACGGGCCCGCGTCACGGTGCGCCGTCGGCGCGAACAACTCACCGGCCGGCTCGAACTGGTCTGGGTGGCCCCCGACCTTCTCGACGCCACCGCGAAACCCTGCATGGGTGGCTGGGGAGCAGTCTCCCTGACCGTCGCCCCGGACGGCACCGCGCTCCCGTGCCCCTCCGCCGCGACACTCCCCGCACTCGACCCGCCGAACGTGCGCGCACACCGCCTCGAGTGGATCTGGCGCGAGTCGAAGGCCTTCAACGCCTACCGGGGCGAGGCCTGGATGCCGGACCCCTGCCGCGGCTGCGCCCTGCGCACGACCGACTTCGGCGGCTGCCGCTGCCAGGCGTACGCGCTCACCGGCGACGCCTCCCGCACCGACCCGGCCTGCCGCCACGCACCCGACCACCACCTCGTCCGCGCGCTCGTCGACGAGGCACCGCTCAGGAACTCCGCCTACGCCTACCGAGAGGGAGGAACATGAGACGACGACTGCGGGCAGCGCTGATGGCGGGCGTGCTCACCACCGCCGGCCTGACCACGGTGGCCGCCACCGCACCCCCAGCACCCTTGTCCCAAGCACCTGTTGGAAGGCCCGCCGCCGCCCAGGACTGGTCCGTCGCCCTGATCGACTCGACCATGGCCCGCTACACCCCGAGCACGATCGGCGGCTGGTCGTACCCGGTCGGGCTGTACCTCTACGGCCAGTACCTCACCTACAAGCGCACACACGACGCCCGCTATCTCGCCTACATCAAGAGCTATGTCGACCGCTTCGTGTCGAGCGACGGTTCGATCGGCCAGAGCTTCAACAGCCTCGACAGCATGCAGGCGGGCCGGCTGCTGACGATCCTGCACCACGAGACGGGCCAGGACCGCTACCGCAAGGCGGCCCTGAAGATCCGGGACCGTCTGAACACCTACCCACGCACCTCCGACGGAGGCTTCTGGCACGCCGACACCAGCAGCCGGGCCCACCAACTCTGGTCGGACGGCGTCTACATGGTGAATCCGTTCCTCGTCGAGTACGGCAAGGAGTTCGGGGACGCGACCTACGCGAACGACGAGGCCGCCAAGCAGCTCTACGTCTACGGCAGCCATCTCCAGGTGGCGAACGGTCTGTTGAAGCACGCCTACGACGAGTCGAAGACGGCGGGCTGGGCAGATCCTGCGACCGGTCTCGCCCCGGAGCACTGGTGCCGGGCGGTCGGCTGGTACGCGATGGCGATCGTCAATGTGCTCGACGCGATCCCGGTCGGCCATCCACGACGGGCACAACTGGTCGGCATTTTCCGGAGGTTGGCCGCAGGTCTGGAGAAGTACCAGGACCCGGCCACCGGCCGCTGGTTCCAGGTGATCGACAAGGGCGCCCGCAGCGACAACTGGACCGAGACGTCCTGCTCCAGCATGTTCACCTACGCCCTCTCGCGCGGCGCCCAGCAGGGCTACCTCGACCCGCACTACGCGTCCGTCGCCGGGCGCGGTTACCAGGGCGTCCTCGCCAGGATCTCGGTCGGCTCCGACGGCCGCACCAACCTCACCGACATCTCCATCGGCACCAACGTCGGCGACTACGCGTACTACATCGCCCGCGACCGGGCCACGAACGACTTCCACGGCCTCGGCGCCTTTCTGATCATGAACGAACAGCTCACAGCCCACCCACTCAGGACGAGGTGAGTCAGCCATGAGCACCACCAGAAGAAACCTGCTCGGCGCGGCGCTCGGCGGCGCCGCCGGAGCCGCGGTCGGTATCCCGGCGACGGCCACCGCCGCCCATGCCGCCTCCTGGCAGCTGAAGTGGTCCCCGTCTGCGAGCGGCGACAAGCTCGGCGCCTTCGAGACGATCGAGGACGACCGCGCCGACTCACACCCCGCGGGCCAGCCGCACATCTTCGCCACCGGCGACAACTGGCGCTTCAACATGCACACCGTCGACCGTGACACCTCGACGGACCGCCAGCGCCAAGAAGTCACGGGCCTGCGTAACGGCAGCGGCAGTGACTACCTCAAGTGGACCGTGGGCCAGACCTGGCGGGTCACGTACTCGATGTACATCCCGAGCTCGCTGAAGGCGACCACCACCTTCACCCACATCATGCAGATGAAGCAGCCCGGGACCGGCACCTCGCCGATCGTCGTGCAGTCACTGCGGCGGGTGAACGGGGTGCAGACCATCGAGCTGAAGCTCGCTGCCGACGACACCCTCGTCGGCCGCACCGATCTGGAGCCGCTGCAGAACAAATGGACCGACGTCGACTTCCAGATCAAGGTCGGCAACGGCTCCGCGGGCACCATCCGCTGGATCCTCAAGAACGGCTCCACCACCGTCATCGACGCGTCCAAGTCCGGCGTCGACACCTTCCTCGCCGACCGGGTGCGCCCCAAGTGGGGCATCTACCGGTCCCTCGGTGACACCTCCGGGTCCCTGCAGGACTGCTACCTGCTGCTGACCAACCTGCGCGGCTACCAACTGGTGTGAGGAGCCGTTCCATGAAATCCACTATGAGAAAGCGGAGTTGGGCGGCGAGCGTCTTCTTCGCCTTCGCCGTCGTACTCGGCCTGACCCACCCCGAGGCTCTCGCGGCCCCCCGAACCGCCACCGCACCCACGTCCCCGTCCGGCAAAGCGCCCCACGCCGCCGTCTTCGACGTCCACGACTACGGAGCCAAGGGCGACGGCTCCACCAACGACACCCCCGCCATCAACAAGGCCGTCACCGCGGCGAACGCGGCCGGCGGCGGCACGGTCCGCTTCCCGGCCGGCCAGTACAAGTCCAAGAACACCATCCACATGAAGAGTGATGTCACGCTCCAGGTCGACAAGGGCGCGACGATCCAGGGCTCCAGCGCGGACACCTACGACCCGCCCGAGACCAACCCCAACGACGCCTACCAGGACTACGGGCACAGCCACTTCCACAACGCGATGATCTACGGCGACAAGCTGAAGAACATCGGCTTCGTGGGCGAGGGCGTCATCGACGGCCTCGGCAACCTCATCACCGGCAACCCCAAGTCCGGCGAGGCCGACAAGATCCTCTCGCTGACCCGCTGCGACGGCCTGCGCCTCGGCGGCGGCCTCACCCTGCGGCGCGGCGGGCACTTCGCGGCCCTCGTCAACGGCTGTACGAACGTCACCTCGGACCACCTGACCATCGACACCGCGAGCGACCGCGACGGCTGGAACATCATCAGCACGACCAACGTCACGGTGACGAACGCCAACATCAAGGCCAACGACGACGCCCTCGTCTTCAAGAGCGACTACGCGCTCGGCGCCAAGCTCCCCAACGGCCATGTGCGGGTGAGCGATTCCTATCTGTCGGCGGTGTGCTGCAACGCCCTGATGTTCGGCTCCGAGACCTGCGGCGACTTCTCCGACTACCAGTTCGCCAAGATCCGCATCGAGGGCTCCGACAAGTCCGGGCTCGGCATGGTCTCCATGGACGGCGCGAAGATCTCCGACGTCCACTACCGGGACATCACCATGACCGGCGTCCACTCGCCGATCATGCAGAAGATCGGCACCCGAAAGCGCTGCGGCAACAGTCCCGGCGTCGGCTCGATCAGCAACGTCACGTACGACAACATCACGGCGACCGGGGTGAGTCCGTCCTTCAGCCCGACGCTGTGGGGCGAGAGCGGCCACCGGATCAACGGGGTCACCTTCACCAACGTCAACATCACCGTTCCCGGCGGCAACGGCACCATGTCCACCGCCGTGCCGAGCAACGACCCGGGCGACTACAACCCGAAGGCCATCGGCACGCGGCCCGCGTACGGCTGGTACCTCCACAACGCCGACAACGTCACCTTCACGGACAGTTCGGTGAAGTACGCGGCCGACGACGGACGCCCGGCCTTCATCGCGAACGCCGCGAACGGGATCAGGTTCACCCGGTTCACGGCCCAGCGGGGGAGCAACTCACCCCACGACATGGGCTTCCAGAACGTCACCGGCTACTGTCTGACGGACAGCCACAACACCTCGGGCGGCGCGCTGCGGGTCTCCAACAGCGGCTCCAGTGAGAACTGCGGTACGGCAGCCAAGAGCACGGCGGTGACGGCCAAAGCCCTGCGGCAGCCGCACACAGGTGTGAAGCCGCTCGACCTCGAAAACCCCCGCCAGGCCTTCCTGCGCGGCTCCGTCGGCGGACTCTTCCTGCACTGGGGCGAACGCACCGCCCCAGCCCACACCAGCTGCACCGCCTGGGAGAACGACGTCACCAACGGCGGCTGGACCCCCGACTACTGGGTGAACGAGGCCCAGAAACTGCACACCCAGTACCTCGTCCTCGCCACCTTCCACAGCCGCCTCGGCTACGCCCGCCCCTGGCCCTCGAAGATCCCCGGCAGTTGCTCCACCAAGCGGGACTTCCTCGGTGAGCTGATCACGGCAGCCAAGGCCAAGGGCCTCAAGGTCGTCCTCTATATGACCGACGACCCCCAGTGGCACGACGAGGGCGGTCACGAGTGGCTCGACTCGGCCGCGTACTCCGCCTACAAGGGCACCGACGTCGACCTCACCACCCGCGACGGCTTCGGCCGCTTCAGCTACGACAACTTCTTCGAGGTCATGGACCGCTATCCGGACCTCGGCGGCTTCTGGATCGACAACGACAACGCGTACTGGGAGAGCCACGACCTCTACGCGCAGATCCAGCAGAAGCGTCCGAACTACACGCTCAGCAACAACAACGAAGACACGCCGATCATGGACATGATCAGCAATGAGCAGAAGACGGGCATGACCCCGTCCTACGACTACCCCCAGGCCGTCTACACGGCCGGGCCCCGCCTCACCGAGGCCGACTTCAAGCTGCCGTCGAGCGGAGCGTGGTGGTACGACGGCTCCAACCCGTCCGTCGACAAGATGCTCACTCTCGGCCGGCTGATCACCAACGCGGGCTCGTCCGTGAAGGCGCTGATGGCCGAGACCGCGCAGGTCAACGGCAAGTTCCCGTCGAACCAGGAGGCGTTCAACAACTTCGCCAACTCCTACCTCGGCCCCATCTGGCAGTCGCTGCACGGTACCGAGGGCGGCGGCTACATGTACGGCGGCCTCAAGCCCGGCTTCTGGAACGACGGGGCCCACGGCGTCACCACGGTCAGCAAGACCGACCCCGACCTCCACTACATCCACGTACTGACCCCGCCCAGCACCAGCACCCTGCGCATCCGCGACAACGGCTACCGCATAGCCTCCGTCACCAACCTCCGCACAGGGGCGGCCGTTGCGTGGTCCCAGTCGGGCGGCGTGCTGACCCTGAGCGGCCTGGCGAACTGGGACCCCTACGACACCGTCTTCAAGGTCACCACGGCAGGCCGCCAGGGCATCGCGTCCGGCGTCACGATGTCCGCGAGCGCTTCGGCGGGCGGTCACGGCGCGGCGGCCGCGGGCGACGGCGACTACCTCACCTACTGGGACAGCAACAAGACGCTGCCCGTCAACCTCACCTTCGACCTCGGCAGCGCGAAGAAGGTCCAGTACATCGGCCTCAACCAGCGGGAGGACTCCGTCGCCTACGCGCGCTCCGACACCGAGCAGTCCGCACGTGTCAAGGACTACAAGGTGTACCTCAGCAACGACGGGTCCACCTGGGGCAGCGCGGTCAAGACCGGTCAGCTCGCCAGCCGTCGCGGCATCCAGGGGATCGACCTGACCGCCGCCAACGCCCGTTACGTACGCCTCGAAGTCGACACCACCTGGGCCGCGTCCACCGACACCACCCGCTACAAGCGGCTGCGGATCGACGAGGCCTGGATCGGCACGTCGTACGCCACCCCGGCGGCCACGTCCAGGTCCACCTCCCCGCCCTCGTTCGGCGCCTACTCGGACAACGGTCAGTCCCTCCGCCCCGCCATGGGCTGGAGCAGTTGGAGTTTCGTGCGCCGCTGGCCGACCGAGGCGAAGATCAAGGCCCAGGCAGACGCGCTCGTCGCGAGCGGGCTCAAGGATCACGGCTTCGTCCACATCAACCTCGACGACTTCTGGCAGAAGTGCGACGCGAACGGATTCGTCGTCGACTCCTACGGACGCTGGAGCGTCGACACCGCCAAATTCCCCTCCGGGATCAAGGCGCTGGCCGACTACATCCACTCCAAGGGACTGAAGTTCGGCTTCTACGTCACGCCGGGCATCGCCAAGAACGCCGTCACCAAGAACACACCGATCGAGGGGACCTCGTACCACGCGGCCGACATCGCGGACCCCTCGAAGACCGAGAAGAACTACAACTGCAAGAACATGTACTACATCGACTACGGGAAGCCGGGCGCCCAGGAGTTCGTGAACTCATGGGCCAAGCAGTTCGCCTCCTGGGGAGTCGACTACCTGAAGATCGACGGCGTGGGCAGTGCCGACATCCCCGACGTCCAGGCCTGGGACAAGGCACTGCGGGCCACCGGCCGGCCCATCACCTTCGCCCTCTCCAACAACCTGCCGATCGCCGATGCCTCCACCTGGAAGTCCCTGGCGAACAGCTGGCGCACCCAGGGCGACGTCGAGTGCTACTGCGGCTCGGGCGCGAACGGCAGCGGCTATCCGCTGACCGACTGGTCCCACGTCTCCGCCCGCTTCACCCCGGCCGCCAACTGGCAGGCGTATGCGGGACCGGGCGGCTGGAACGACCTCGACTCGCTGGAGATCGGCAACGGCGACCAGGCGGGCCTCACCGCGGACCAGCGCCGCTCACACTTCACCCTGTGGGCGATGGCGGGCGCGCCCCTGCTCCTCGGCACGGACCTGACGAACCTCGACTCCGTCGACAAACCAATGCTGACCAACGACCGCCTCACCGGCGTCGACCAGGACGGCGTCGCCGCGAAACGGATCGTCAGCAGTGGCGTCAAGCAGGTCTGGAGCAAGAAGGAGAGCGACGGCCAGTACGTCGTCGCCCTCTTCAACACCGGTACGTCAGGCAACTCCACGGTCGGTGTGAACTGGTCGCAGGTCGGCTTCACCGGCTCCGGTGACGTCACGGACCTGTGGTCGGGCTCCCACAAGGGCACGATCGCCGACTCGTACAGCGCGACCCTGCGCCCGGGGGAGACACGCCTGATCCGGGTGAAGCCGGTGAGCACCGCCCTGAAGGCCCCCGCGGCCTCACCCGGCATGGCGGTGGCGCCCTACGAGTACCTCGGCTGGGGCAGCCCGCAGAACCCGACGTCGGTCATGTCGGCGACCGGGGTGAAGTGGTTCACGCTCGCGTTCGTCCTCTCCGACGGCTCCTGCAACCCGAAGTGGGACGGCTCGCGCCCGCTGACCGGCGGCAACGACCAGTCGAGGATCAACGCGATCCGCTCGGCCGGCGGTGACGTCGTCGTCTCCATCGGCGGCTGGAGCGGCGCCAAGCTCGGCGAGAAGTGTTCCAGCGCCTCGGCGCTCGCGGGTGCCTACCAGAAGGTCATCAACGCCTACGGCCTCAAGGTCATCGACATCGACATCGAGAACACCGAGTGGAGCAACGCCACCGTCCGGCAACGCGTGATCGACGCGTTGAAGATCGTGAAGGCCAACAACTCCGGCCTCAAGACGATCATCACCTTCGGTACGACGACCAGCGGCCCGGACTCCACCGGCGTCGACATGATCAAGCGGGGTGCCGCCTGGGGCCTGGCGAACGACATCTGGTGCATCATGCCGTTCGACTTCGGCGGCGGCACCACGAACATGGGCACGCTCACCACCCAGGCCATGGACGGCCTCAAGGCGCGAGTCAAGTCGGCCTATGGATACAGCGACACTACGGCGTACGCACACATCGGCCTGTCGTCCATGAACGGCAAGACCGACGACTCCGGTGAACTGGTCCGCGTCGCCGACTTCAAAACCATGCTCGCCTACGCCCAGCAGCACCACATCGGGCGTCTCACCTACTGGTCGGTGAACCGCGACCGGGCCTGCGGCTCCGGCTCCGACGGTGACTCCTGCAGCGGCGTGTCGCAGCAGCCGTACGACTACCTCAAGGTCTTCGCCCAGTACACGGGCTGAGGGGACGAACCCATGAAACTCAACAGAGCGCTGCCCTGGTGCCTCTCGCTCGTCCTGGCCGTGCCGCTCGTCGCACTGACCGGCACGGCGGCGCAGGCGGCCGCCGACTACCAGGCCGAGGACGCCGCGATCTCGCAGGGCGCCGTCGCCACCAACCACACCGGCTACACGGGCACCGGCTTCGTCGACTACACCAACATCACCGGCTCGTACGTGGAGTTCACGGTGAGCGCGGCCACGGCCGGCACCTCCTCGCTGGCCCTGCGCTACGCCAACGGCACGAGCACCGACCGCCCGATGGACCTCTCCGTCAACGGCACGGTCGTCGCCTCCGGGGTCTCCTTCCCGGCCACCACCGACTGGAACACCTGGGCGACGAAGAGTGTGAACGTCCAGCTCGACGCGGGTTCCAACAAGATCCGCGCGACCGCCACCACGGCGAACGGCGGCCCCAACCTCGACCGCGTCAGCGTCGGTGCGTCGGCCGACACCCAGGCCCCGTCGCGACCCGGCCAGCCAAGCTGCTCGGCCATCGGCGAGGATGCCCTCACCCTCTCCTGGGGCGCCTCCACGGACAACGTCGGGGTGGCCGCGTACGACCTCTACGAGCACGGCAACAAGCTCGGCGAGGCAGTCGGCGACGCGACCTCCAAGGCGCTCACCGGCCTGAGTCCGAACACCACCTACAACCTCACCGTCATCGCCCGCGACGCGGCCGGCAACGCCTCCCAGGCCAGCCCTGTCGTCGACTGCACGACTCGGCCCAGCTCCGACACCACCCCGCCCGGCAAACCCGGCACCCTCACCTCCTCGAACGTCACGGCCACCAGCGCCGACCTGAGCTGGGGCGCCTCGACCGACGACAAGGCGGTCGTCGGCTACGACGTGCGCAGCGACACGACGGTCTACAAGAGCGTCACCGGCACGTCGACCACGCTCGCCGGGCTCGCCTGCAACAGCCCGTACACGCTGAACGTGGTGGCGCGCGACGCGGCCGGCAACGTGTCGCCGCAGAGCAACACGGTCACCTTCACGACCAAGGCCTGTGCCACCGACGGCGGGGTCCCCTCGTCCATCGGGACCGTCTCCAGCGGCTGGACGATCCCGTGGGGAACGTACTGGATGCCCGACGGGCAGACGGCGCTGGTCACCGAGCGGGACGACTTCCGGGTCTGGAAGGTCACCAAGGACGGCACGCGGACCCAGGTCGGAACCGTGCCCAACGCCGTCACCACGAACGGCGAGGGCGGACTGCTGGGTGTGGCCGTCGACCCGAAGTGGGCGGCCAACCACTACGTGTACTTCATGCACACGGCCTCCGAAGGCAACCGCGTCGTGCGCATGACCTACGACGGCAGCTCCCTCGCCAACTACACGATCCTCCTCCAGGGCATCAAGAAGAACCGCTACCACAACGGCGGACGCCTCGCCTTCGGTCCCGACGGCTATCTGTACGTCTCCACCGGCGAGGCCCAGACACCCGAACTGGCCCAGGACAAGACGTCGTTGAACGGCAAGATCCTGCGGATGACGACGGACGGCAAGGCCGCCCCCGGCAACCCGTTCGGCAACTACGTCTACAGCTACGGGCACCGCAACCCGCAGGGCCTCGCCTTCGACCGCAACGGCCGTCTGTGGGAGGCCGAGTTCGGCAACAGCTCCAAGGACGAACTCAACCTCATCAAACCGGGCGCCAACTACGGCTGGCCGACCTGCGAGGGCAGTTGCAGCGTCTCCGGGATGACCAACCCGAAGGCGACCTGGAACGTCTCCGAGGCGTCACCCAGCGGCATCGCGATCGTCCGCAACGTCGTCTACATGGCGTCCCTGCGCGGCGAACGGCTGTGGCGCGTCCCCATCACCGGCGACACGGAGAACGTCGGCACGCCGACGGCGTACTACGTCGGTACCTACGGCCGCCTGCGCACGGTCACCAAGGTGCCCGGCGCCGACCAGCTCTGGCTCTCCACCACCAACTGCGACAACAACGGAGGAGCGGCGGACGGCTCGGACAAGATCTTCAAGGTGAGCATCAGCTAGTGCCGCAACAGGCAACGTTCGCCCCGTCGCGACGCCCGGCACGCACTCTCGCCGCACCGGCCGAAAGCCCAAGTACGTCCAGTACGAG
>NZ_JBEYFS010000295.1:0-12097 GCF_040634475.1 Streptomyces sp. NPDC007095 | reverse complement strand
GCCTGCGGGATCAGGCGTTTCCGCACCCGAACGCGCGTACACACGACCACCCGCGCGGGTACCCCTGCCCGCTCGGGACTGTTACTCACTTTCGGAGCGGACCGGTTCGGTCGCGGTGCGGAAGTGGGCGAGGGCGGTGTCCGGCTCTCCGGCGGCCAGGGCCAGCAGTCCGCGGGCCCGGGCGGTCGGCCCGATCAGCACGGTGGGCCAGCCCGCGAGGGCGATCTGCTCGCCGTCGTGGGCGGCGAGCCGCTCACGCAGTACCGGCAGGACCTGGCGCAGCTCGGCCTCGAATCCGCCCCGGGCGTCGAGCGCGGCGCACACCTCGGCGAGCAGCACCAGCGTGGGCACCGCCCATCCGGACGGCGGGAACCGGCTGAAGTCCTCGGTGTCGTGGGCGAATCCCACGAGACGGTCCGCCCCTTCGGCGTACTGACCCGTCTCGCACAGCGCGAGCGCGAGCCCGGCCCGCCAGACGGGGAAGTAGCCGTGCCGTTCGACGGTGTCGGCCAGACCGGAGGCGAACAGGTCAGCCATCCGTCCCTGTTCGCGCAGCAGCCAGTAGGCCTGGCCGAGACGGGTCTGGTGCAGGTTGTCCGCGGGGACGGCCAGATCGGCGGGTAATCGCTCGACGAACGCCAGCGCGTCGCCGAAGATCCAGCCCGCGGCCTTGTCGAACCGGCCGTGCCACAGGTCGAGCAGGGCGTCCAGGGTGTGCTGCTGCCAAGTGGTCAGCACACCGCGGGTGTCCGCGGCGTGCTTGCGGTACTGGTTGGCCGTGGCCAGCGCGCTGTACACCTTGCCGGCCCGTAACTGGTCGAGGGCGACGGCCATGAGCGCCTCGCCGCGGAAGTAGGCCGAGCCGTGCCGGGCCGCGGCGTCCCGCAGGCGTTCGGAGAGCGTCAGGGACTCCGCGGTGGACATGAAGTCGTACAGTCCCCACCGGCATTCGGTGAGCACCTCGCAGGCCACCTCGTCGTCCTTGCCGTCCAAGGACAGCCTGCGCAGCGTGCTGCGCGCCAGCCGTGCGCCCTGCTCCGGGCCCGCCTGGCCGGCGGCGGTGTCCTGGCTGACCGCCATGGACAGCTTCTTCGCCAGGTGCGCGTTGAGCCTGAGGCGCAGTCCGGCGGCCTCGACGCTCCCGTCGTCGCCCAGCGCGGCCAGGCTCTCCCTGATCAGCTGGAGCAGTTCGTGGTCGACCTGCCCGGGGTCCGACCAGCGGCGGGCCATCCTGATGACGGCCTCCGCCCGGGCCGGGGGATCTCCCTCGGCGCTCGCGTGCGCCGCCCGGTAGAGCCGGTCCGCCTCGCGCATGTCCCCGGCGGTGTGGCTGAGGTCGCCGCGCCGCAGCAGCCGGTCGAACTCGTCCCGTTGCCGAGCGGCGGCCGAACCACCCCTGCCCGCACCGGACTTCACCAGTTTGGCCGCCCGCTCCCCCGGGCCCGGGCCGATCGTCTTCGAGATCCGCTCGGTGGACGGATGGGGAACCAGGGCGAGCAGCGAGCCCTTCGCTTCCAGCCGCTCGTCGCACAGCTGCGCGAGCTCGTGCGTGACACGTCGCTGGCCCGTCTCGATCCTGCTCAGAAAGCTGCGGCTGCAGTGCACCTCTTCGGCCAGCTCGCTCAGTGACTTGCCGGCCGCCGTCCGACGTCGGCGCAACTCTGCGCCGAACGCGTTCTCTTCGATCGCGATCCTCCCAACGGCCCGCTCCCCGCCCTGTGTTGCCAGAAAGCGTTGGCAACAGCCGACCGCTCCACGTTGCCGCGGAAACCCACCACTCTGTCTGTGAGCGAGCCTACAGCGAGCAAGGGTGCGAGCACCGGCAGACAGGAGCACTGGTCATGGGATCGGACGAAGCCAAGGTGGTGGCGGCCGTCGACTTCGGCACGCACGGCACCGGCTTCGCCTGGACGGTGCGAACGCCGCTCAACGACGATCCGCTGACCAGGCGGGTGCAGTTCTTCACCCGGTTCCCGGGCCGGCAGCTGGACAGTCCGAAGAACCTGACCGCGATCCTGGTGACGGACGGCGGGGACACGGTCGCCTGGGGCCACGAGGCGCGTGCTCGGTGGGTCGAGGCCCTGACGAAGGGGGAGTCCGAAGGGCTCGGCTACGCCTACGCCTTCAAGACGGCGCTGAAGAGCGGCGGTTCGATGGCGGACCTGCCGATCACCGGCGGCTTCGTCGACCGCACCGACCGCGGTCTGATACGGGACCTGGTCACCGCCTACCTCAGGGAGATCCGCGAACTTGCGACCGCGGAGATCAAGAGGATGACGTACACGGAACGAGAGGTCCGCTGGTGCATCACCGTCCCCGCGATCTGGGACGACGAGGACAAGGCGGTGCTGCGGGGACTGGCCGTGGACGCGGGGTTCCCCGGCGATCCGGAGCGGCTGCTGCTGGCCATCGAGCCGGAGGCGGCGGCCCTGTACTGCCATCTGCGGATGCCCGACGCCGCCTCGGATCCGCACCGGCGGGCCCGGCTTCCCCTGCACCTCGACGGTTTCCGGTCCGTGGTGGTCGACTGCGGCGGCGGCACGGTCGACATCACGGCGTACGAGTCGCACGGCGACGCCGGTCCGTCCATCGCGCTGCGCGAGATCGGCCTCGCCACCGGTGGGTGGCTGGGTTCGGAATACGTCAACCAGGCCTTCCTGGACAAGACGCTCGGTGACCGCTTCGGTCCGGCGGCCTTGAAGCGGATCGAACGGGACCACCCCGGCGAGCTGCTCGAGCTGTCCGGACAGTGGGAGCGGGCCAAGGCGACGGTGGAACTGGACCGGGAAGCGGATGCGGTCGTCCATGTGCTGGACCCGGTGCGGATCGAGGTTCCGGTCACCGTGTGGGACCTCCTGGACGAGCCGGTGCGTGCGCGGCTGACACGCGACGCCGCGGGCCTGCCGCGGCAGATCGTGCTGCCTCCCGAGGAGGTGAAGGGGCTGCTCGACGAGAGGGTGGACGGCATCCTGGACAAGGTCGCGGAGCAGCTCGCGGCCATCGGCCGGACCAGCGGCTCGGGCGCGGAGCCGGAGACCCTGGTCCTGGTCGGCGGATTCGCCCGCTCCCCGTGGCTGTGCGAGCGGATGCGGGCCCGCTTCGGCGAGCGGCACCGCATCCTCGTCCCGCCGGACCCGGCCCTCGCGGTCCTGGAGGGCGCCGTCCACTTCGCCTACCGGCCGGAGGTGTTCGTCTCCCGGCAGGCCAAATACACCTACGGCTTCGAGACGGCCAAGCCCTTCGAGGAGGGGGTCGACTCCACGATGCGCATGTACCGCGACGACGAGGGCGACCTCCTGTGCGTCGGCCGTTTCGGTGTCGCGGTCCGGCGCATGGACAGCGTGCGGGTGAACGACGCCCACCCCTTCCGGATCGTGCCGGTCCGCGAGGACCAGGACGAGCTCGACGTACGCCTGTACCGCTCCGCGAAGGCCGATCCCCGGTACGTCGACGAGGACGGGTGCGAGGAGATCGGCCGGCTGACCGTCGACCTGTCCGGCACCCTCGGCAGACCGCTGCGCGAGCGTCCGATCATGCTGCTGTTCTACTTCGGCGCCGCCGAACTGCGGGTCGAGGTGTTCGACCCCGCCACCGGGGAGACCCGACAGGTCTCCGTCGACTTCGACCGCGTATAGCCATGGCCTACCGCCCCGAAGGAGGAGACGTGCTGTTCAACCGCGACAAGGGCAAACGGCCGCAGGAAGTGAGCGTCAGGCTGGACGGCTTGGACACCCTGGAGTCGCGGATCCGGAAGCTGGAGGCCGCCGCGGACGACCAGCGGGCCGCGCTGGCCGCGCTCGACCCGCTGGGTGACCGGCTGATCGAGTTGAGGATGCGCCAAGAACGCGCGGAGGAACGGGTCCGGACGCTGGAGACGGCCGTCGCGGACACCCGCCGCGTGCTCGACGAACAGAGCGAGGTACTGGACCTGGTGCGGGTCACCCAGGTGGCGGAACGGGCCGATCTCACCCGTGAGGACTTTCTCGTCCACTACGAACTCGCCCAGCGGCTGCGGGCGTTGTACACACAGCGGATGCCCGACCTGATCCAGCCGCGGCTGACGGCGGAGCGGCCACGTGACGCCGTACGGCGCCAGGCGCAGTTGATCAGCCGGCTGTGTGTGGTGCTGTTCGGCCCCGACGAGCAGGGTGGGCTCGGCGAACCCGACCTCGCCGAACTGGCCCGCATCGCCACCGACGCCGGGGTGGTGGGGCTCGACGCGCGCCACCAGAGGCTGTTGGAGCGGGTCGGCACGGAGGCCGCCCATCTGTTCCGGGCCATGACCGTCAGTGGTCATGCCAGCCACTTCGACTTCGCGGTGGAACCCGGCACCCCGGCGGATCCGGAGGAACACGCCCTCTGGCCCTCGTGCGAGGCCGGGCGACCCGTCGCCTTCGTGGTGTGTCCGGGATACCGGGCGGCGGACCGCCGGCTGCTGGAGACCTTCGTCTACACCGAGGCCGAGGGCTGACTTCGGGAGTCCGGTTCGATGTGCTGTCCGGCCCTCGGGGCGGGGTCGGACAGAAGGATTTCGGTCCGGGGCGCGCGGGGGGGCGCTCCGGCCCGGAAGGCCACAGGGCCCGCGGGGGAACCGGGTTGGGGGACCCGGGGGAAGGGGAGCGGAGTCGCCGCATCGGCTCCGCTCCCCTTCCGAAGCGCGCGTCCCGGCCGCCGATAATCGCTGGCCGGGAGCGCATCCGGTCGTTCACACTCGCGCGGTGACAAGAACTGTGAGTGCGTGGGTGACCTCGGGTGACGAGTTCCTCGGGAGCGCGGGGCCGTTCGCCGTGGATGTCCCCTGGTGGTCCGAAGTGGGGCCGGTCGTCGGGTGGTTGGAGGGACTGCTCGGGGTGCCCGTGCTGGTACTGCGGCTGCTGGACGTGGAGGGGGGTGCCCGCGGGCGGGACGGCCATGTGACATATCACGTCGAGGCGTTGGAGCGTCCGGCGAACGGTCTGCTGGATCAACGACCCGTCGACACGGTGGTGTTGGACTGTGCGGAGGCGCTCAGGTCGCCGTGGGCCCGGGCGGAGGGGCTGCGTGAGCTGCTCGACTGGGCGGCCGGGGAGCTGGCTTCGGCGGGGCGGCCGGTGAGCGGTCCGGTCGTGCAGCGGCGTACCTGGAATCTGTCCGGGCTCTTTCGTCTGCCCACCGCGCGCGGTCCGGTCTGGCTCAAGGCGACACCGCACTTCGCGGCGGACGAGTCCGCCGTGATCGCCGCGTTCGCGGGGGTCGATCCGGGGCTCGTTCCCCCGCTCCTCGGCGTGGGTGAGCGGCGCGTCCTGATGGAGCACATTCCCGGTGAGGACTGCTGGGGGGCCACGCCGGAGACGGTCGGTGCGGCGTTGGAGCGGTTCGTCGGCGCGCAGGCCGCGGTCGCCTCCGGGGGTGCGGGCGGGAGCGGCGTGGTGGCGGGGGTGCGGGACTGGCGTGCGTCGGTTCTTGAGGTGGCGGTTCGTGATCTGCTTGACGGGCCCCTCGCTGAGGAGTTGACCGAGCGGGAGGTGCGGGGAGCTCGGGAGTTGGCCGGGCGGTGGGAGCTTCTGTCGGAGTGCGGGCTGCCCGACACGCTGGTGCACGGTGACTTCCACCCCGGGAACTGGCGAAGCGACGGTGGGGCTCCTGTCGTGGTGGACTTCGCCGATGCCTATTGGGGCAATCCCGTGCTCGACGGGCTGCGCGTCCAGGGATTCCTTCCCGAGTCGGGCCGCGCGGCGGCCGCCCGGGACTGGGTGGAGGCCTGGAAATCGCGGGTGCCCGGCAGTGACCCGGCTCGGGCGCTCGATCTCGCCGGGCCATTGGCCCATCTCACGTACGCCGTCCGCTATCAGGAGTTCCTGGACGGCATCGAACCCTCTGAGCGGCCTTACCACCGGGGGGATCCGGTGGACGAGGTCCGGGCGGCGTTGCGCTGCGCGGAAGTCGGGGGGTGACTGGCGCCGGCGCGGCCGTGGGTGCGTCGGAGCCGTGGCCGTACGTCGAGCCCGTCGCCGCCGGATCAGGCGCTGCCCTGTAGGGAGCCGTTTCCAGATCCGGACGTAAGCGACGGGCTTGCGACGTACCGCCACGGCCCCTTCCGTGCGTCGGCGGGTGCCGGCAGTGGGCTGTTCAGGCTCCGGCGGGTTCCGGGTCCGGGGTCGAGGTGGTCAGGTACTCCTCCTTGATCTCCTTCGGGCCGAAGGGCCACACCTTTTCCAGGTTCGCCCAGACGACGAAGGCGACGCAGCCCAGGGCCACCCAGGCCAGGGACCATTCGATGGGGTGGCGGCCCGGGGAGTTCTTGTCGGCGTAGCCGTAGATCGTGAGCCAGCCGACGAGGGCGAGGAGGCTGGGGATCGGGTACAGCCACATCTTGTAGGGGCGGTGGAGGGTGGGCTGGCGCTTGCGCAGGACGGAGAGGGCGGCGATCTGGGCCAGGGCCTGGACGATCACCATGACGGTGGTGAGGAGTTGGATCAGGGTGGCCAGGTCGGTGTGGCGGCCGATGAGGAAGCCGATCGCCGTGATGACGCCCATGGTCGCCAGGCCCAGCATCGGGAAGCGGTGCTTGGGGTGCAGCTTGGCGTACGGGCGGAAGAAGACGCGGTCGCGGGCGGCGTCGTAGGGGACGCGCGAGCCGCCGAGGAGTCCGGTGAAGACCGAGGCGAACGCGGTGATGAGGATGAGGACCGTGACCGTGTCGGCGGCTCCCTTGCCCCAGGTCTTTTCGAGGACGGCCGAGGCTACGGAGGTGGAGGCGATGTCCGTCGGATCGGTCATGCGGTTCCAGTCGATGACACCGAGCGTGCCGATCTGGAGGAGGAGGTAGATCGCCATGATGCCGAGGATGGAGAAGACGATGGAGCGGGGCAGGGTGCGGCCCGGATCCTTGATCTCGGCGCCCATGTACGCGGTGGTGTTGTAGCCGAGGTAGTCGTAGATGCCGATGGTCAGGCCCGCGGCGAAGCCGATCCAGAAGTGGCTGCTGGTCAGTTCGAAGGCGTGCGCCGGGTAGGTGAAGGCCAGATGGGGGCTGAAGTCGGTGGCCGCGGCGATGATCACCAGGAGGACCGAGGTGATCATGACCGCCCACATGACCGCCGTGATGCGGGCGATGTGTTCGATTCCGCGCCACAGAAGCAGCACCACGAGGGCGACGACGGCCAGGCCGATGAGGTCGCCCGTCGTCTTTCCCATTCCGGGGGCCAGGTAGCCGAGGTACTGGACGAAGCCGACCACGCCGGTGGACATGATCAGAGGGATGAAGAGCATGGCCGTCCAGACGAACAGGAACGGCATGAGGCGTCCGGTGCGGTACTGGAAGGCCTGGCGGAGATACACGTAACTGCCGCCGGAGCCAGGCATGGACGCGCCCAGTTCGGCCCAGATCAGGCCGTCCGCGAGGGCCAGGATCGCGCCCGCGACGAAGCCGATGATCGCCTGCGGGCCGCCGAACGCGGCGACCATCAACGGGATCGTGACGAACGGGCCGATGCCGCACATCTGGCTCATGTTGATGGCGGTGGCCTGGAACAGGCCGACGCGGCGGACGAAACCGCCGGTGGGTGGCGGGCTACCGGACATGGGGTCTCCTGATATCGGGACGCGGGGAGGTGGGCTCCCCTTTGGCTCGCCCGGCGAGGCTGACTGGGCGATAAAGTTAAGGAGACTTACTAGATGCGTCAAGAGGGTGTCAGGCATGCGTGAGAATGGAGCGATGCCCGCCAGCGACGCCATAGCGCAGCCCGAACAGCCCTGGAACCGGCAGCGGCTGCGCAGCACCAATGAGCGGCTGCTGCTCGACCGGCTGCGCACGGGCGGCGCCGCCTCGCGGGCTCAGCTCGCGCGGGAGACGGGGCTGTCGAAGCCGACGGTCTCCAGCGCGCTCGCGGCGCTGGAGGAGGCGGGGCTGGTGCGTGAGGCGGGCACGCACGCACCCGAGCGCGGCCGGGTGGCGGTGCTCTACGCCCCGGATCCCGCGGCCGGGTACGCGCTCGGCATCGACATCGGGCGCAGCTGGCTGAGGGTGGCGGTCGCCGATCTGGACGGCGGTGTGGTCGCCCGCGCCGACGTGCGCAATCGGGCGCGCAGTTCGGGCGCCATGGCCGACCTCGTTGTTTCCACCGCCCGCCAGGTCGTCGCCAACTCAGGCGTGGGAGCGCACGAGGTGGCGCACGCGGTGGTGGGCACGCCGGGCGTGTACGACGAGGAACGGCGCCGGGTGCGGTACGCGATGCATCTGCCCGGGTGGGGCCGCGCGGGCCTGTTCGACCGGATGCGCGAGGAGTTGGGCATCCCGCTGGAGGTGCACAACGACGCGAACCTCGCGGCGCTCGGCGAGTACACGTACGGCGTCGGCGCGGGCAGCCGGCTGTTCACGTACATCCTGATCGGCACCGGTCTCGGCATGGGGGTGGTGAGCGAGGGGCGGCTGTTCACGGGGGCCCGCGGCGGGGCCGGGGAGATCGGGTTCCTGCCGTGGCCGGGTCGGCAGAAGCCGGAGACGCTGGAGGACGCGGTGTCGGGGGAGGCCGTCGTCGAGGCCGCGCGGCAGTTCGGTATGACCGGCCAGCTCACGGCCAAGGCCGTGTTCGACGCGGCGCGCGAAGGAGACCCCGCCGCGGTGCGGGCGGTACGGCTGGAGGGTGAGCGGATCGCCTATACGGTGGCCGCGGCCGCCGCGGTGCTCGATCCCGATCTGGTCGTGCTCGGCGGCGGCGTGGGCCACAGCGTCGACCTGCTGCTGCGGCCCGTGCGCGAGACCCTGCGTACGCTCACACCCCTGCGTCCGAAGATCGTGCCGAGTCGGCTGGGCGAGGACGCGGTTCTGCTGGGCGCGGTGGCGACGGCCCTCGGGACCGCGCGGGACGTGGTGTTCGAGCGACGCTCGGCGTCCTGAGCGGGGCACTCGCCTTGGGTGATTGACACCGATTGCTCGGCCGCCTAGCTTGTGCGCCAGTTAGTAAAGTTTCCTAACTTGCGGGCCTGGCTCGCGCCTTCTTGCCCCTGCCTCGCTCATGCCTCGCAGTGCCGACATGCAGTCTCGTAGCGCGGATGCTCCCCACCCCCAAGGAGACCACCGTGTTCCATCGCCCTGCCCCAAGACGGCGTTCCGCCACGGCCGCCGTCGCCCTGGGCCTCCTGTGCACCCTCTCGACCAGCGCCTGGGGCGAGTCCCGGAGCGCCGGGCCCGGCACGGCCGCACGCTCGCCGGTCACCCCGGTGCCCGCCATCGCGGGCAGCACCACCGCGCTGTCCGGGTACGCGATCCAGTCGACGGCCAAGGTCACGGACGCGGCGTCCGACGTCTCGAGCCCGGGCTATCCGGCGCGCGGCTGGTACCCCGCGGGTTCCCGCTCCACCGTCCTCGCGGCGCTGCTCGCGGACGGGAAGTACGCCGACCCGTTCTACTCGACCAACCAGCGGAAGATCCCGAAGGCCGACTTCCAGGTCCCCTGGTGGTACCGCTCGGACTTCACGGTCACCGACACCACCGAGCGCAGCTACCTGGACTTCAGCGGGGTGATCTCGGCGGCGGACGTCTACGTCAACGGCAAACAGGTCGCCACCGCCGCCGATGTCGCGGGCGCCTACACACGGCACGAACTCGACATCACCTCGCTGGTGCGATCGGGCACGAACACGGTCGCCTTCCGCATCCGGCCCAACGAGCCCACCAAGAACCTGACCATGGGCTGGTTGGACTGGCTCCAGCCTCCGCCCGACCAGAACATGGGCATCGTGCGTGACGTTCTCGTCCGCCGGGGCGGTCCGGTCGCACTGCGCGACGCGCACGTCGTCACCGAGCTCGCCGTCCCCTCGCTCGCCTCCGCGGACCTGACGGTCAAGGCACAGGCCCGCAACGAGACGAGCGCTGCCGTCACGGCGACGGTGTCCGGCAGTATCGGCTCGGACGCCTCCTTCAGCAAGACCGTTTCCCTCGCCGCACACGAGACGAAGACCGTCATCTTCTCCCCCACCGACACCCCCGGCCTGCATCTGAGCGCACCGAAGGTGTGGTGGCCCGCGGGCATGGGCGGACAGCCGCTGTACGGCCTCGACCTGACGGCTTCCGTCGGCGGCACCGCCTCGGACACCGCGCACGAGAACTTCGGCATCCGCGAGGTGAAGGCGCCCCTCAACTCCGACGGCGCCCGGCAGTACAGCGTCAATGGCCGCAGACTGCTCATCAAGGGCGGCGGCTGGTCCCCGGACGAGTTCCTGCGCTGGGACCGGACGTATACCGAGGACCGGCTGAAGTACGCGCTCGACCTCGGCCTCAACACCATCCGCCTCGAAGGCCACATCGAGCCGGACGAGTTCTTCGACCTCGCCGACCGGTACGGCATCCTCACGCTGCCCGGCTGGGAGTGCTGCGACAAGTGGGAGGGGAACGTCAACGGCAGCGAGGCCGGCGAGAAATGGACCGCGGCCGACTATCCCGTCGCCAAGGCGTCGATGGCCGCCGAGGCCGCCCGGCTGCGCGACCACCCGAGCGTCATCTCCTTCCTCATCGGCAGCGACTTCGCACCGGACGCGACGATCGAGAAGAACTACCTCGACGCGCTGGACGCCGCCGACTGGCCGAACCCCGTCGTCGCCGCCGCCTCCGACAAGTCCTCGCCGATCAGCGGCAGTTCGGGCATGAAGATGACCGGGCCCTACGAC
Source organism: Streptomyces sp. NPDC007095 (assembly GCF_040634475.1). Taxonomy (NCBI): domain Bacteria; kingdom Bacillati; phylum Actinomycetota; class Actinomycetes; order Kitasatosporales; family Streptomycetaceae; genus Streptomyces; species Streptomyces sp. NPDC007095. Next base: position 1,450 of record NZ_JBEYFS010000295.1, on the reverse strand, counting down.
TGGATCCCGCCGAACTATTGGTACGCCAAGCGCGAGGGCGGCGCCACCGGCTTCAACTCCGAGACCAGCGCGGGCCCCGACATCCCCACCCTCGACACCCTGCGCCGCATGATGTCCCCCGCCGAGCTGGACACCCTGTGGAAGAGCCCGGCCACCAAGCAGTACCACCGCTCACCGTCATCGACCTTCGGCACGCTCAAGCTGTACGACGACGCGCTCGCGGGACGGTACGGAGCGCCGAGCGGCCTGACCGACTACGTACGCAAGGCACAGCTCGCCCAGTACGAGAACGTACGCGCGCAGTACGAGGCGTACGGACGCAACGCCACCGACTCCGCCAAGCCCGCGACCGGGGTCGTCTACTGGATGTTCAACAGCGGATGGACCTCGCTGCACTGGCAGTTGATGGACCGCTATCTCGACCAGGGCGGTGCCTACTTCGGGGCCAGGAAGGCGAACGAGCCGCTGCACATCCAGTACTCCTACGACACCCGTTCGATCGTCGTCGTGAACAACCGGCACGCCTCCGCGTCGGGACTCACGGCCCGGGTCACGCTCTTCAACACCGACGGCACGCAGAAGTACGACAGGGCGGCGACCGGGGTGGACGTGGCCGGGGACGGCGCCCACAGCACTCCCCTCACCGTGCCGTCCTCCGTGAGCGGCCTGTCGACGACCTACCTGGCACGCCTCGTCCTCACCGACGCCGAGGGCCAGGAGGTCAGCCGCAACGTCTACTGGCTGTCCACCAGGTCCGACACCCTCGACTGGGCCAAGACCGACTGGTACTACACGCCGACGACGAGCTACGCGGACCTCAAGGGGCTCAGCTCCATGGCACAGGTGCCGGTTTCGGCGACGGCTTCGACCTCGGCCGGCGTGGACGGCGCTTCTACGACGACGGTCACGCTGCGGAACACCGGAACGGGGCGGACGCCGTCGCTGCTGACCGACGTGCACCTCGTGGACTCGGCCGGGAAGCCCGTCCTGCCCGTTCAGTGGTCCGACAACCAGGTCAGCCTGTGGCCCGGCGAGTCGGCGACGCTCACCGCCACCTACCGGACGGCCGATCTGCACGGTTCGGCGCCCCGAGTACGGGTCTCGGGATGGAACACGCCAGAGACGACCGTCCCGGCGGCCGGCACCCGATCCACCCGATCCGCCCGACACGGAGGGTGACAGTTACTCAGAACATCAGGTTCGAGATCCATCCGAACGTGAGCGCGCACCCCGGCGACACCTGCTCCACGCTGGTGCGGGTACCGGACGCGGCACCGGTGACGAACCGCTGGAGCGGCTGCATCGACGCCACCACGACCGGCTGCTGGTACCTCACGGGCGGCGAGACCGCCTGCAACGGCGCTGCCTTCCGTCGAAGTAGGCCCGGGAGATGCGCCGATCCCTGCGGATATCCGTTACGTAGGGGTACAGGCCGCCGTTGATCATCATG
>NZ_JBEYFS010000294.1:0-12103 GCF_040634475.1 Streptomyces sp. NPDC007095 | reverse complement strand
CGCCTCTCCCGGCTGTTCGCACGCGCCGGTCTACAGTCCCGCACCGAGGTCGTGACGGCTGTACTCAGGGGCAATCCGCTGACCACGGACGGCCACTGAACGGCCACTGACCACCCTCCGGATTCACCCGGTCACCGGTCGGCCCGCTCGTGCCAGGTTTCCCTGTGCTTAGCCGACGGGGAGCCGAGGGGGCCGAGGAGCCTGATTCCCCGTGGCAACATCAACCCCCTAAACCTCATGGACGACTCCAGTTTCCAAATGGGGGAGAACGCATGCCTCAGCAAGTACTCATGGACACCGTACGCGTGGCGATTCACGCACCTGACGTCGTCACCCACGCCGGACTGGTCAGCACCCTTCAACACGACCGCCGCGTCCGCAAAGTCCCACCGGCCGACATCCAGGACGCCCATGTCGTCGTAGTGGCCGTGGACATCGCCGATGCCTCCGCCCTGGAACTGCTGCGTGAACTGAACGACAACACCGATACCCGCTTCGTGATGCTCGTGGGGCAGCGGTGGCAGGCCGACATCTCGACAGCGATCAACCTCGGAGTCCGCGCCGTGCTGTGGCGCGACGCCTTCACCCCGGCCGCCTTCATCCGCACCCTGCTCACCATCTCGGAAGGCGGCGGGAGCTTCCCGCCCACCCTCCAAGGCACCCTGATGAAACATGTTCAGTGGATCCAGCGGGAAGTCCTCGCCCCACGCGGCCTGACGGCGTCCGGAGTGAGCCCCCGCGAGGTGGACGTGCTGCGCCTGGTCGCCGACGGCAAGGAACTCTCCGAAATAGCTGAAAAGCTCTCCTATTCCGAGCGGACCGTCAAGTACGTCCTACACGGCCTGATGAAGCGCCTGCAACTGCGCAACCGGGCCCACGCCGTCTCCTACGGGATACGCACCGGCATCATCTGACTCATCAGCCGGCGCCCTTCCGGGCCTTACGGTCGCCCACACGCACAGCGGTCACGTGATCGGTAGCCGTCCGTCCTGTAGCAGTCCGGGACCGGCCTCAGCCCACTCACGCGAAAACTCCCGGGACAGCCGGGCAAGGAAAGAGAAACGGCCCGCCTGCGGTTCGGGTCACTGAGCCTCCGCCAACTTGAAGTAGCAGGTCACAGGACTGGTGTGACCGATGCTCGGGGTGCTCATGCTGGTCGTGGGCGGAAGTCCACGGTGAAGACCATCGGTCAGCGGTTGATTTCGAGGTTCGTCAGGACGAGTAGGGCTCGCAGGAGCCGGGTGGCGCGAGCAGGTTCGGTGCGGAGTCTGGTGAGGATCCGCCAGTTCTTGAGGTGGGCGAAGCCGTGTTCGACCGGAGCGCGTCCGACGGCGAGGACGCGGTTGGCCTCCTTCTCGCCCGGGGTGAGCTTGTGGGTTCGGCTGGCCGCGTAGCCGGTGACGATCACGGGGGCGAGGATGTCGTTGTCCAGGCCGCGGAAGCCGAGGTCGGCCAAGGCTCCGAGGCCGGCGGCACGCAGGTGGGCCAGGATGTGGTCGTGGCGGGCGGCGGTGTTGTCGTGGGTGCGGCCGGGCCGGGCGGCGGATATCCAGATCAGCCGGCCCCTCTCGTCAGTCAGGGCGAGGAAGTGCAGGCCGTGACGTCGGTGTTTGCCGGAGTAGTTGCGCCGGTCAGCCTTGCCAGTGCGGCGCTGGGTCGGGATGAGAGTGCCGTCGATCAGGACCACTTCCCCGCCCTGCCTGACGATCTTCTTCAGGGCGCGGTCCAGGCGCGGCGCTTGGGCGGCGAGCAGTCTGATGAGTTCGTCGCGCCAGCGTCGGACGGTGGACTCGGACACGTCGTTGCCGCCTGCCATGTCGGCCAGGCGCTGGTCATGACGCAGTATGGCCAGGACGATCACCGCGATCCTCCCCGGCGGCAGGATCCGCCACCGGGTCCGGATCGTCTTCAGGTGGCGGAGTAGCAGGTCGGCGAGGTGGTTGACGGTGTGCGTGGACAGCGGCAGGCGGCACTGGTAGACAAGCGGGCAGGTGTCCTCGGCGTGTTCTTTGGTTTTCGTCACACAATTCCAACGGCCCCCAGGGACAACGCAGTTACGGGCTGGCCTTCGCTGGATACGTCATGCCGGAGGAGATCACAGGCGGGCGGTGAACCGGCCGTCGGGCTGTTTCCGCAGCCAGCCGCGGTCGGTCAGCCTGATCAGTTTCCCGCGCAGCGGTTCCAGCTTGGACTTCACGCTGACGTCCACTCCCAGCGTCTCGCCGACCTGCCGGGCCGTGACCGGTCCGCCAGCCTCTCGCACGACGTTGAGGATGCGCTGGTAGTCCGGCGGGAGCATGGTCTCCTGTGTTCCCGGGCCGCGGTGCGGGACCAGCATCACGGCCCGCCCGGCCATCTGGCCGGGCGGCGGGGAGGCCGATCCACGCTCGCCTGCGATCTCTTCACTCACCCGCTCAAGGACTCTTTCGGCGACGGCGAGTTCGTCCCGTTCGGATCGCACCTTGGCCAGCTGCTCGGTCAGCTGTGCTTCGAGGTCGTCCAGTTCCGCACGTCGCGCGGTGATCCGTTCCAGCAGCTCGGGATCCAGCATGCAGCGGATGGTAGCGGTCGGACTGCCAGGGGCACGAAACCCGAAGATTAGTCAGGACGGACGGGACCGGCGGGGCCGAGGGATCGTCCGGAGCGGTCTCCTGCGGGGAACCTGTCGGGCGGTACGGGTGGGCGTCACGGCGGCGAACGTCATCGGCAGGGGGTGGATGCACACCGGGTCGGCGTAGCCCCGCCCTCTGGGGTGCTGGTAGTGGCTCCCGCTCTCGCCGGAGTACTGGTCCTGTTCCGGTCCGATGAACTTGCCAAGGCGTCCGGTTAGGATGCTGGGCAGGGTGGAGGGGATCGAAATGCCGCAGTACGCGGCCCGGGTGGTCGTCATGATGCCTGACGGGCAGGAGTTGCGGGCCCGCCTGTATGAGCGGCGGCGCGCGGCGGTCGGATGGCAGTACCGGGTGGGCATCACCTGCTGGGCGGCTGGGAGCAGCGGCCGTACGGAGCCCGCGGAACAGAGTGTCTGGCTCGACGCCCGGCATGTCCGCCCCCTCGAAGGCGGTGACTACAGTCGCGTCCCGACCCTCGCTACTCCCTCCGCTGATGGGCGGCAGGCCTGGACGGTACAAGACCTGCCTCACCGCCCCGGCTACCCCGGAGCGCGCCTGATCCACGTCATCGGCTGCCAGCCCCACGCCACACCCATCACCCTCGACCAGGCTCTCGATATTCTCCGACAACCCCGCACGGTTCCCTGCCGCGAATGCAACGCAGCCACCTCCCTCCCCGCCGCGACGGAGCCGGTGCTGCCGCAGTAGGACCGCGCTCCGCTTGGAGAAAGGGAGCGCGCCGTCTGGAGCGGTTCTGGCACGGTGGCCAGAGAGCGGGCTGGCAGGATGGGCGTATGAGCGAGGACGCGTTGGAAGCAGCCCAGCGGGAATACCAGTCGGCACAGGAAGCGCTGCACACTGCCCGCCGAAAGCTGACCGCCGCCGTCCTGGCTGCCTACGCGAACGGCGAGCCCGCCGGCCGGATCGCCGAACGCACCGGCCAGAGCACAACCAGCGTCTGGAACACCCTCGCCGTCCACGGCATCACACCCCGCAGCCGCATCAACGGCTCCACCTGACAGACGCCGGCTCCTTCCGAGCTTGGAGCACAGGCGCCGGACGCGGTCCGGCGACCTGTTGAGCCGCTTCGCCGGTGTTCGGTCAGAACAGCGCCAGGCCTTCGCCGCTGGTGTCGGCGATGACGGGCCGAGGTGTGGCAGGGAGGTCGTCCAGGCGGTCGGGGCCGGCTTCGGCCGCCACGGCAGGGGCAGTCTCGGCCAGCCAGGTGCCGAACCGCTCGACGGCCTCCCGGTAGGGCACTTGTGCCAGGACGCGGTGCTCACCGAAGGGGCAGAAGTCGACGGAGACGGTGAACAGGCAGGAGCGGGGTGTGTTCTGGCTACCCGTCCACGAGACGCGCAGCACCCCGCAGGGCTTGCGCCCTCGGGACCCGGGGTGGGTGGGGCGCAGGGTGCGGGTGGCTGTGTGGGCGGTCCATGCGGCGAGGTGAGGCAGGGGCAGGGTGGTGCGGGCGCGGCAGCCCGGACAGCGGTGCCAGTGGCGCAGCCAGCCGACCGCGTCAGTGTCGAAGAGGCGCCGGTAGCGGTCGGCGACGCGGATGTCGTTGTCGTACAGGTGGTCGGGGCGCTCCAGCGTGTTGCAGGACGGGCAGACCGGGGCGCGGACGTAGCCGTGTTCATGGCAGTGATCCAGCACAGCAGCCGGCGCCGTACCGCAGACGGCACATACCCACCCGGCCACCTGGCGGGACATACCCGGCTTGCGGCTCAGCACCGAGTACAACTGACCTCGCAGCTCCCCCGTATACGGGCGCAGCGGGATGGCGGGACCGTTCACTCCCGTCGTGGACTGGCTGTCGGGGGCTTGGGGATCCCGGCGGTGCTGTTCTGTGAGAGCTCTGTCCGCCTGGCAGGCCCGCGTGGTGTGCAGCCACTCGGTTTCGGTGTGCTCGGCCGCGTCCAGCAGCCTGACCACGGCGCGCGGAAGCCACCACGACCGCTCCACCCTGTCACCAAACCGCTGCACCAACAGCCGCCGCCAGTCGACCCCCGCCAGATGAGACCACGGTCCTGCCTCATGGCCGGCCTGGTGTCCGGGACGATCTGCCTCTCGCAGTTCCCGGGTGATGCGGCGGCGCCACCCACGCAGCGTTCCCCCTGCGCGCTCCTGCTCCGGCACACCACGGAACGGACCGATACGGACCAGGTCCAGTGCGTCCACCTCCACCGCGTTCCATGCCGCCGCCGCCCGGCGCACCTCAGCCTCCGGAACACTCCACCGGCCGTCGCCCGTCCTCACCAGCTCCACCACACAGGCACCGAGCAAGACGTACCGCCCCGGCCGGACATCAGACGGAAAGCAGGTGAATACCGCGGAAGTCGTCGGTACCGCGCTACCTGCTGTCAGGCTGGCCCACACACCGTCGGCGGCGGCCGGAGTGACCAGACCATCTGCCCGGCCCGGGACAACACGCTCAGGCATAGCGAAAGACTAACGACCGGCGCCAGCGGACCGAAAGTCAGTGCCTGGTTCTGGTGCCGGGAGACTGCCGGATCCTCACCAAGTACCGCACCGACCCCGCCCGCGCCACCCGGCTCCTGCTCGTCCTGACGAACCTCGAAGTCAACCGCTGACCGATGATCTTCTCCGTGGGCTTCCACCCACCATCAGCACGAGTACCCCGAACACCAGTCACACCAGCCCTTTGACCAGCAACTTCAAGTTGGCGGAGGCTCACTGAGGTCTTCTCAGCAACGTGATGGCTGCGGCGCGTGATCACCTGTGCGTGCGCGGTGTCAAGGATGGCCTGCGTATCCGGCCGGGGCTGTGTCTCCGCGCCGAGGCTCTCCCACTTGGCCACCGTGCGCAGCGCGACACCGAGATGCTCGGCGAAGGCGCGTGTGCTCATGCGCAGCGCAGCACGCAGGGCACTCGCTTCCCGACCCGTCCATTGCTGCACGCTGACCACGTTATCTAGAGGTGGTTCTTGGCGTGAGGGACATTCGAGCAGGACTCACTCTTCCGTGTGGCTCATCAATATCCGATAGGTCGTTGGTACGTCTGGCTCGTTAGGCCATCCGTGAAGTTTCATGCGGAGAAGGCCGTGCTGCCCGGAGCTGTACCTGAAGTGGCCTGGGTGGGTCGTCAATGAGCTGTACCAGATGCAAGAGGAGGCGAGTACCTACCTGGAGGCTCTACGGGGGCAGAGCCGCTCGGTGAACACCGAACGCACCTACGCCAGCCGCCTTGCCCTGTACCTGACCTGGTGCGACGAGCGGGGACTGGACTGGACCGATCCGGGATTCGAGAATCTGCTGAGGTTCCGGGACTGGCTCGTCAGTACCCCGCTGCCGCCTCGTGGAGCGAAGCCCCCAGTACGTCCCCGGTTCCGCAAGGACTCCAGCGCGGACGCCGTACTCGTCACGATGACGGAGTTCCTCCGCTTTGGTGTCGGTCGGAACTGGGTGCCGGCCAGGGTCGCCGATTCGCTGTCCCAGCCGCGTCATCTGCGGTTCCTCCCGGCCGACTTCGAGACGGGCGAGGGCGGGCGCTTCCGCCAGGTCCAGACGCGAACGCTGAGGTTCAAGACCGGTGAGCCGGGCATCGAGTGCTTCACTCCCGAACAGGTCCAACTGATGATCCGGCTGGCGCGCAATGCCCGGGACCGGTTCATGGTCGTGCTGATGCGTGCGACGGGGATGCGCATCGGCGAGACCCTCGGCATGCGCCGCGAGGACATCCATCTGCTGGCCGACTCCCGTGTGCTGGGTTGCCACGTTCGCGGTCCGCACGTTCATGTCCATCGACGCCGTGACAACGTCAACGGGGCACTCGCCAAGTCGCACAGGTCGCGAGTCATCCCCGTCACGGACGAGGTTGCCGACCATTACCGCGAGTATCAGTGGGAACGCGACGGCGTCCGGGAGGCCGCCGAGAGCGACATGGTCTTCGTGAACCTCTACCGGGCCCCGTTGGGTCGGCCGATGAGCTACCCCAACGCGAAGCAGGTGTTCGACCGGCTGGGCAAGTGGGCTGAGATCGTCGCCAGGCCGCACATGCTCTGCCACACCGCAGCGACCGAATGGGTCGCCGAAGGCGTCCCGCTCGACGTCGTCCAGGCACTCCTCGGCCAGGTCTCACCGTCATCGCTCAAGCCCTACCTGCACACCAGCGACAAGCGGAAGCGGGAAGCCGTCGAACGCGTCGCGGCGGGAGCGCGATGACCGCCGCCCCGATCGCCTCCGTCGCAGATGTCCGCGCGTCCCATCCGCTGCCGTTCTCCGTCGACTGGCCTGGCTGGCAACAGTGGTTGAGCGACCAGCTTGATCCGCACTGGCGCCCGGGAGAGTGGAATGCGCAACAGTGGCTGTTCACCGGCGACTTCGCCAATCCCCGGACCACGGTCTGGAAGTGCCTCACGCCGGCCTGCCCCAGCGGTCTCTACGGACGCCGCAGCCGCTGCGCACCCTGCACACGCGACCACCACGCCAGCGGGCAGAGCTGGGATGAGTTCGACGCTTCGTTCGTTCCCGAGCGCGGCCAGCGCCGCGGAGACGATCCCGAGGACTGCGCTGTCACCCGGGACGGCCAGCGGTGCGAACGCACGGCGCTGTCGAACGGCGTCTGCCTGACCCATCTGCAACTCTGGCGTGACGTCTACCGTCCCAAGGGGTGGGACAGCGCCATAGATTGGGGGGCGCCAGGGCGGCGCCACTCCCTTTCCCGTTCCGCCATCCTGCTCGGTGGGGGCTTGCGACAACAAGGCCCTGCATGAGCGGACACCCTTGTGTATTTTCCACCTACGCCGCTGGAAGAAGGCGAGCGGGCTCGGGAACACCGCCACACGCGAGATGCTGGCCTGGTCCGCGAGCCAGCCGCCGTTCCTGAGTTCCCACCGCTTCTCGCTGATCGAGCTGCCGCCGCTGCTGCGGCTGGAGATCGCCTACGCGCTGCAGCACCGGGACGAGTTGGGGCACAATCTCGATCCCCGCAGCGTCCGCCAGATCGTTGCCGGTCTGGTCATCAGGGACACCAGTCTGGTGCTCCGCGATGACCATCTCGACGGCCTCTATGAGAAGCAGCTCAGCCCGCACGCGGTGTTCCGTCAGCTGGCCTGGTCGGTCCGCCGCGGCTTCGTCGCTTTCTCCGGCGACGACCCGTGGGCAGACGACACCATCGACCTGCGGGCGGCAGGGCTGAAATCGCGTACCAGGACCGGCCGGCGGAAGCAGGCCGGGGCCGCTGATCTGACCGGAATCCCGCAGGGATGGCTGCGGCAACTGCTACGGCGATGGACCGAGGCCGAGCGCCCCACCAGCAACGAGTTCAACCGATGGCACCGAGGCACCGTGCTGGCCGCCCAGGGCATGAACCGACTGCCCGGCGGCGGAGCCGAACTCTCCGAACTCGACTTCACCCACATCCAGGCCGCTTTCGAGGAGATCGCGGCGGCCCGCAACAGCAGGACCGGAAAGCTGTGCGCGACCAGCTACCGCACCAAGATGCTCAGGGACTTCTTCGCCTTGCTGGACTTTGGCCGACTCACCGGTCAACTCGAAGAAGCACCGGGGATGTTCGCCCGCCACTCCTCGCACCGTATCCCCCAGGAGGACACCAACGAAGACGAGATCGGCCGGGCCATCCCGGAGCACGTCATCCGCCAGCTCGACGCCCAGCTCGACTCCTTCCCTGTCGACGCCCACTACGGAGGCCTCGATCCCGAAGAGGTGCGGGCGATGTTCCGCGCCGTCTACGTCGTCCTGCGCGACTGCGGTCGCCGCCCGACCGAAGTGGCCTCCCTGCCCAGGAACTGTCTGGAACGCGAGGGCGATGAGGTGTCCTTGATCTGGAACAACAACAAGGGCCGCCGGATGCGACGGCGCCTGCCGATCGTCACCGAGACAGTGCAGACGATCGAGCGATGGCAGAAGATCCGCGACCAAGTCGACGCACCTTCCCACAGCGAGACCCACCTTTTCCCGGCGGCCACCGATGTGGCCGGTCTGCCACACCTGAGCTGGATCACACTGGGAGCGACGCTGCGCAAGTGGGTCGACTCCCTGCCTGAGCTGGACAGCGGCACCTTCGACACCGACGGCAACCCGCTGCCGTTCGACAAGTCCCTGATCTTTCCCTACGCGTTCCGGCACTCGTTCGCCCAACGCCACGCGGACGCCGGCACCCCGCTCGACGTGCTTCGAGACCTCATGGATCACGACGACCCCCGCACCACGCTCGGCTACTACCGCGTCTCCTTGAAGCGGAAGCGTGAGGCTGTCAAGACACTCAGCCTCCAGGTCGTCGACCGGCTCGGAGCCGCCTCCCCATGCTCTCCGCTGGCCTATGAACAAAGATCGGTGGCCGTCCCGTTCGGCGGCTGCACCGAACCATCCAACGTCAAGGCCGGCGGCCAGGCATGCCCGATCCGTTTCCAGTGCTCCGGCTGCGGGTTCTACCGCCCCGACCCGTCCTACCTCCCGACCATCGAGGACCACATCAACAGTCTGCGAGCCGACCGCGAGACCGCCCTGGCGATGGACGCGGCCAGCTTCGTCGTCGACAACCTCACCGCTCAGATCGTCTCCTACGAGGAGGTCACCGAGAAGATGCGCAGGCGGATGGCGAGCATGCCGGACGAAGAGCGCGCCGAGCTGGAAGAAGCAGCTGCGGTCCTGCGTCGTCTGCGGGCAGGCGAAAGCCGCAAGCTGCTGCCCCTCACCGTGATTCAGCAGGACACGAAGTGAGCCCCGCAGCCCGCATTCCGACCGAGGTTCTCGCGGCTTCCCGCAGGGCCGACAGCCTCCAAAAACGGCAGCGAGTCCTGGAAGCCGTCCAGAGAATGCTCGCCGACGGCGAGCCCATCACCTTCACCACAATCGCCCGCACCGCGAAGGTCTCAACCTGGCTCGTCTATGCCGAAGGCGTACGCGAGCACGTTGAAGCCGCCATCCGCCAGCAGGAACACGAACCTGTCGTCGCACGATCAGACGGTCGCCAGGCCAGCCCGGCGAGCCTGAAGTCCGACCTGCTCATGGCTCGCGAGGAGATCACCGCCCTCCGCCAGGAACGTGACCGCCTTCGCGAAGCCGTCCGGCAGCAACTCGGTCGGCAACTCGACCAGGTCGGCAACCAGCAGCTGACCGCGCGCATCTCCGAACTCACCAGTGCCAACAGGCGACTTGAACAGGAGATCGCCCAGCTTCAGCCGTTGAAGGAACGAGTCGACGAACTGGAGAAGGACCTGGCAGCTGCCCGCAGCAGTCTGCGCAAGATGATCCGCGCGGAGAACGCCTGACCCACGCATCCGACTCTGCGACGGGGGCCTGACCAGCAGCCTTCTACGCTGGTCAGGCCCCGCTCGGTCAGGTGTTGTGGACCAGGCGCATGAACTCGTCGAAGTCCATCTCCTGGCCGTACTTTCTCTGCGCAGTCAGCGGCTGCGGTTGCCCCTGGTCCGAGGTCATTTCGGTCCTTTCACTGGGACGCAAAATCGGCCTCGGCAGTGATCCGTGATCAGGTAGGGTCCTTGTCATGTCCTACATGTTCGTCCGCCTCCGGACCGCCTAAGACGTCTGCCGCCGCAGTCGCTCCGCGACCGGCGCCAGTCGAGGAACCCGCAGGAGACCACCGCGGTCTCACGGCACTGCCCTGCGGGTATCGCTCGACCCGGACCGTCGACGCGCACCGTTGCTCGTGAGCTCATCCGCGTCGCGTGCTGCCCCCTGGCAGCACGCGGTGGTTGACCGCTGCCACCGGCTTGCGTGCGCCCGGCCACTGAACCGCGATGCGCCTGGTGACAGGTGCGTCCATTTCTCCTTCAACTTCGGCGGCTCACCGCGCCGGCATCGGCCCATCAGCCATGCCTGCCTGCCGCGCCGCCCACCGGACATTGGACTGACCCGTATGACATCTGTCTCCAGTAACGCCTCTCGTCCGCGGCACGCCCGCGATGCGAATGCAACGTTCGTGCTCGTGCACGGCTCGTGCTCCAGTTCGTTGATGTGGGCTCCTGTCCAGCGCGAGCTGGCGCTGCTCGGCCATCGCAGCTTTGCCGTCGATCTGCCGGGGCACGGCTTCGACGCGCAGTACTCGGCGGCCTACCAGGCCCCGCAGGACCTCGACGCGTGGGCGGCCGAGCCGTCGACACTGGCCGGGGTCACCCTTCAGGACAACATCGACATGGTCGTCGACGTCGTCCGGCGGGTGGCCGAGCACGGGCCGGTGGTCCTGGTGGGTGCGAGCCTCGGCGGAACCACTATCACGGGGGTGGGCAACACGGTCCCTGACCTGGTGAGCCGACTCGTCTACATCTCCGCATGGTCGTGCGTGCAACGATCGAACCCCATTGAATACATGCAGGAACCCGAGTTCGGCGACAACCTGCTCGCCCCACTGGCCGCGCTGAACGTCGGCAACCCCGCCGAACTCGGCGTCGGCCGGGCCAACTACCGCACCGCCGACCCAAGCCTGTTCGCCGCCGCCAAGGCAGCGATCATGGCGGACGGCACTGACGAGCAGTTCCGGGCCTTCCTCAACATCCTGCAGCCGGACGAGTCCCTGGCGGTGATGATGTCCGACGCACGCGGCCACGCCGACACCTGGGGAAAAATCCCCCGCACCTACATCCGCCTCGCCGACGACCGGACGCTTCCTGCGGCCATGCAGGACCGCCTGATTTCCGAAGCCGACGCCTTGACGCCCGACAATCCGTACGAAGTGCACACCCTCACCACCAGCCACGTCGGTTTTCTACTCAAACCGGCGGAGGTGGCCGACATCCTCGATCAACTGACCGTGTGATCCAGAAGGCACACACCACCAGCTAGCGCGTTGAAGGGGGGCAGCCAACTGGCTGCCCCCCTTCAACGAAATGGCCACCGGTTTCCGCTGGGACCACATCAGCAAGACGTGACTTACGTGCATGCCACTCATACAGCGCTCTCACCTGCTAAATCCCCTGGCAGGTCTAGATAATCACCGGATGGCCTCCCTCCGTCACGTATGGAAGCACTCTCGGTGACGACGTGGGGCGGGAAGTGCAACAGCACTTCATTTCGAGGCCGTTCACGGCGGCCGACGCTATGGGCATGGACGACGAACTCATCACGGAACGCCATTCCGTCGCCTTCCCCCAGGTCTTCGGCTACGTGCGCCACGTCGCCGGCGGCCTGGCAGCCTGGCCCGCCACGCGGCGCTCGTCGACTGCCTCAGCGAGTACTGCCGTCGACACGAGCTGAACCTGTGCGGTGTGTTCACCGACCGCGACGCCACGGTGGGCATTCGTTCCCCCGCCTCCATCGGCCTGGTGGACGCTCTTGAACTGCCTGATACGTACGGCGCAGTGGTCCCGGTCCTCAGCCATCTCGGCCCCAAGAGCCTCGGTACCGAACGCAAGCGGCAGATAACAGCAACGGGCGCGACCACGGGGCTTTGGATCTAGTGCTGGATTCCTCTTTCGCTGGGTATATGTCCTGGTGGCGGGGTAGTTGGGGATGCTCGGGGGCGGGTGCTGGGCGATGGTGTTACGGGCA
>NZ_JBEYFS010000293.1:0-12221 GCF_040634475.1 Streptomyces sp. NPDC007095 | reverse complement strand
GCGCTCGGGCGCCGGGGCCAGTGGGGCGCCCTCGCTCAGGGCCGCATCCTGGTCGGGGGGCGCAAGCCCTGGCTCGCTCCGCGTTTCCCGGCTCTGTTCAAGGCGCCCTGAGCACAACGGGCCGCGGCGGCCGGACGGTGACCGACTGCCGGTGGTCGTACGGGCCTGGTGATCACCCGGGCTCGGGAGCGGTGACGGCCGGGGCGGCGCCGAGGAGGCCGAGGAGGGTCTCGCGGTGGAGGTCCGCGATCGGGCCGAGGAAGTCCGGGTGGCGCAGCAGGGGGGCCGCGCGGTGGTCGCGCGGGCTGGGGATGGTCAGCCGGCGTGCGTCGCCCACGCTGTCGGGGCCGTGGTGGGTGGCGGCCAGGCAGGCAGCGGCCAGGGCGGCGAGGTCGGCGTCGGCCAGCAGGCAGGCCGCCCAGCTGACGACGGTCTCGTCGACCTGGGTGCGCCAGGCGTGGGTGGCGTCCGTCAGCGGGGGTGCGTCGGCGCCGGTGACGAAGTCCAGCCGGCCGGAGCCGCCGGGGCCGAGCAGGTCCAGCAGTTCGGCGTCCAGCGCGGTGGGGTAGCGCAGGGCGGCGGCGATGGTGGCCGCGTGCCCTGCCTGGGCTTCGGCCAGGGCCTGGTTCAGCGGGCCGGCGGCCGGGGGGAAGGCCGACAGCAGCCAGCGTGTGGAGGCGGCGATGACGGGCGAGAGAGCGGTGGGCATGGCGGACCGTCCTGTGCGTGTGCCCGCCTGTCCTGGGTGTTCCGGTGTGGGTGATCCGGTCGCGGGCACTGCGCGCCCGGGCGGGGATGTGCGTGGCGGACAACGGTACGGCGGCCTCCCGCGGGGGCGACAGGAGCTGCGTCACAGCCGGGGGCGGTGGGCGGCGCGGGCGGGCTGGGGGGCCGGGGGCGCAGGGGGCAGGCGGTGTCCTGGCGGCGGTGGGGAACGTCGTCGTGGGGCTCCGCCGCGGTGCGGCTGCGGCGGAAAGACGCGCGTCGCCTTCGTTGATGTCACACAGGTGATGTCACACAGGAGCAGCCGGCCGGGGGCCTGGCCGGGCGCGGTCTAGCCGAGCATGCGGTCGAGGTTGAAGGCGGCGCTGATCAGGGCGAGGTGGGTGAAGGCCTGGGGGAAGTTTCCGCGCTGTTCGCCGGTGACACCGATCTCCTCCGCGTAGAGGCCGAGGTGGTTGGCGTAGGTGAGCATCTTCTCGAAGGCGAGGCGGGCCTCGTCCAGGCGGCCCGCGCGGGTGAGTGCCTCGACGTACCAGAAGGAGCAGATCGAGAAGGTGCCTTCCTCGCCCTGGAGGCCGTCGGGGCTGGCCTGGGGGTCGTAGCGGTAGACCAGGGAGTCGGACACCAGGTCCTCGCCGAGGGCGTCGAGGGTGGCGAGCCATTTGGGGTCGGTCGGGGCGATGAACTTCGCCAGCGGCATCATCAGCAGGGAGGCGTCGAGGATGTCGCTGTCCTCGTACTGGGTGAAGGCGTGGCGTTCGGCGGACCAGCCGTGGCTCATGATCCGCCGGTAGATCGTGTCGCGGGCGGCGCCCCAGCGGACCATGTCGGCGGGCAGGCCGCGGTGCCGGGCCAGCCGCATGGCGCGTTCGATCGCCACCCAGCACATGAGGCGGGAGTAGAGGAACGTCTTGCGGCCGCCGCGGGTCTCCCAGACTCCCTCGTCGGGCTGGTCCCAGTGGTCGCACACCCAGTCGACGAGCTCGCTGATGCTGTCCCAGTGGGCGCTGGAGATGGGCTTGCCCCACTTGTCGTAGAGGTAGAGGGAGTCGACGAGTGCCCCGTAGATGTCGAGCTGGAGCTGGTCGACGGCGGCGTTGCCGACGCGTACGGGGGCTGAGCCGCGGTAGCCCTCGAGGTGGGGCAGTTCGCGTTCGGGCAGGTCACGGCATCCGTCGATGCCGTACATGATCTGCAGGGGGCCGGTGGGTCCGGACGGGCCGTCGGGGGCGCGCTGGACGTGTTCGGTGACGAAGCCCATGAAGGCTTCGGCCTCGTCGGTGAAGCCGAGTCTGAGCATCGCGTACACGCAGAACGCGGCGTCGCGGATCCACACGTAGCGGTAGTCCCAGTTGCGTTCGCCGCCGATCTGTTCGGGCAGGCTGGTGGTCGGCGCGGCGACGATGGCGCCGGTGGGGGCGTAGGTGAGGAGTTTGAGGGTGAGGGCGGAGCGGTGGACCATTTCCCGCCAGCGGCCGCGGTAGCGGGACTGGGACAGCCAGCGGCGCCAGTAGCGCACGGTCGCGTTGAATTCTCTTTCCGCCTCGGCGACGGCGCAGAAGCGGGGTGCCACGTCGCCGCCGACCTGGTCGATGGTGAAGACGGCCGTCTCGCCCTCGTGCAGTTTGAACAGGGACCATACGTCCGGGCCGTCGACCTCGATGGGCACGGTGGAGGTCAGGGCGAGGCGCAGCGAGGCGCAGGCGAAGACCGCCTGGCCGGCCTCGGCGTGCACGGTGTGGGGTGCGGTGCCGTATTCGAAGCGGGGGGCGACGCGGGCGCGGAAGGGGAGTGCTCCGCGGACGCACACCACGCGGCGGATGAGGCGGTGGCGGTCGGCCTCGCGTGAGTCGTCGACGACGGGCATGAAGTCCTGGATCTCGCCGACTCCGTCGTCCGCGAAGAAGCGGGTGATCAGGACGTTGGTGTCGGGGAAGTAGAACTGTTTGGTGCGGGTGGGGACGTCGGAGGCGAGTTCGAAGGATCCGCCCCGTTCGGCGTCGAGGATCGAGGCGAAGACGCTGGGTGCGTCGAAGCGGGGGCAGCAGTACCAGTCGATGGTGCCGTTCGTGCCGACGAGGGCGGCGCTGCGCAGGTCGCCGATCAGGCCGTGCTCGGCGATGGGCAGGTAGCCGGGGGTGCCGGTGCCGCGGGGGCCGGCGTATGTCCGGTCACGGTCCTTCGCTCCGGCCTCAGGAGTCGCTTCAGCCACGTCAGCCTCCTTGGGCTTCGCCCGAGCCGCCCCCTGGTGTCCAGGCTAGGGCCTGTCCGGCGGATCAGGTCGGAGGGAAGTAACGGCGCCTCATAAGTGCAGGTGAGCGGGGTCTGGTGCGTGCAGCTGCAAGGCGGAGGAGGGAGTCGACGCGAGGGGGGTCGCCTGCTTGAGCGAAGCCGAGAGCCTCGGGGAGTAGTCGGCGACCGACGACAACGCCGCTGGGGGCACCCCCTGCTCGAAGAGCTTGGGGGAGGGCGTGCCAGACCCCGCGTCTGCGGCATGATCCGCCGGACAGGCCCTGGCGAGTTGTCGCACCCGTGGGCCTGCGGAGCGGTGGGAGCGGGGGCTGCGGCGGCACGCGCCCCTCTCCCCTCTCCCCCGCACGCCGGCTCCGCCTCGCGGGGGTGGTCAGCGGGCCGCGGGCTGGGCGGGCAGGTTGAAGACGTGGCCCGGGGAGACGATCTTCGTGATCGCCTCCCCGAAGAGGGTGCTGGGCTCCGCGTGGCCTTGCCCCCGCCCGTCGGGCGAGGGGGGTCCCGGACGGCGCGGTGAGGACCGTACGGCACCGGCCTGCCGGTGCGGTACGGCCTGCCGGTGCGGTCCGGCCTGCCGGTGCGGTCCGGCCTGCCGGTGCGGTCCGGACGGACGGCGTGGTCCGGACGGACGGCGTGGTCCGGACGGACGGCGTGGTCCGGACGGACGGCGTGGTCCGGACGGCGTGGTCGGGGCGGACAGGCCGTGCGGGCAACCGGCCTGCGGGCACCGCTTTGTGACGGGCCGTCAGCCATGGCGGCCGCATGCCGCTCGCCGGCCACCGGGTCGGGCCCGTGCAACCGTCCGCCCTCCCTTGATCGTCCCCGCCCCCGGGGAACCGTGACGGGAGGGGATCATGTGGTGCGGGATCACATACGTCTTGAGGACGAGGGCCGGGGGGGAGATGACGTGAGTGTCCTGCTCTGTCTGCTGGTCGTCCTGGTCGCGGTCGTCTCCGGCGTGGTGTTCCTGGGCCGGGGACTGGTCTGTGTCTGGAGAGGCGGGCTCGCGCGCTCGCTCCGCGGTCTCGCGTACGTCGTCGCGGCGGGCGCGGCCGTGATGTACGCCTGGGGAATGCTGTACGTCGCGGGTGCGGCGCTGGACGCGGAGGACGGCGGGGCGGACTCGTCGCCCATCCGGCCGTGCCGCACGGGCGTGCAGGAACGCGACTACTGGATCGACGACTACCACGTCTGGTGGGTACCGGTCCGGTTCGTGTGCCATCGAAGCGACGGGACCACCTACGACCGGGAGGTCCCCGGATACGTGAACCCGGCGCTGGCCGGCCTCACGGTCAGCGCAGTGGCCCTGGCCGTATACGCCCGGTCCGTGTCCGCCCGGTCCGTGGACGAGCGCGCGCAAAGGACGTGAACATGCTGGTGTTCTACGCCGTGCCGCTGATCAGCCTCTTCCTGTTCACGGCCGGATCCGTTGCGTACCTGCTGTGGGCGGCCCTGCGCCGTCCGTCCCGGCAGGCCCGCTGGGCCGTCGTCGGCGCAGGTGTGGCGGTGCTCGGATACGCGGGTGCCGTGGCGTACGGGCTGGCCTTCACCGATCCCGTGCAGGTGTGCGGCCAGAAGACACTCGACAACGACTTCCCCCTGGTGCGCGTGAGGGTGGACGCCTTCCCGCCCGATGTCGCCTGCTACTGGACCGACTCGGGGACCTATGGGCCGTCGCACCCCACAGTCCTGGGCACGTGGGCCATGTGGGCAGGCACCGGGGTCCTGGTCGTGGCCCTCTCCGTCATCCTGATCGGGCGGAGGTCGCGGGCCTCTCGCTGGGTGCGGGCCGGTGCGATCTGGTCGCCGATGGCGGCCGCCATGATCTGGGTGACCGGTATCGGCCCCGCGATGGAACTCTCACGGACCGAGCTCTACGACGAGTGCCTGCACGCGAAGACAATCCCCTCGGAAACCAAGCTGATCCGGATCGACGTACTGGACATCGAAAGAACCGTCTTTCCGCCCTCCCTCACCTGCACGTACTCCGACAGCGAGGCCGACCTCCTCGTACCCGAGCGGGCCGGCCTGCTCGGGTGCGGTATCGCCTTCGTGGCGTTCGCGGGGACCGCCCTGTCCCAGGCCGCACGAGCGGGCCGGCCCAGGCCGGGCATGTGAGACGTGGCCGGGCATGGCCTTCCGGCACCGGGGCGGCGCCAAAACGGTGCCGGCGTGCCGCTGCTGACGGGGCCGGGCCGAGGGGAGTTCGGCCCGGGCCGGTGAGCAGCGGCGGGGCGGCGCGGCGGGCACTTCGCGGTCGCGGGGAGTGCGGCGGTCACGGGGAGCGCGGCGGTCACGGCAGGAGCGTGGTGGTCACGGCCTCAAGGAGCGTGGTGGTCACAAGCCCAGGGAGATGGCCAGCCGGGTGAGTTCGGCGGTGCTGTTGATGTTGAGCTTGGCCCGGATACGGCGGAGGTAGGCGTCGACGGTGTGCTTGGAGAGTCCCATGTGGCGGGCCGTCTGCAGGTAGGTGCGCCCTGCGGCGATATGTCGCAGCGTCTCCTGCTCGCGGGGGGCCAGCGCGGGGACGGGGGCTTCGGCGTGCGGCGTGGCGAGTGTGAGGCTCATGGGATTTCCTCCGACGTGTCGGCTCGGTCGTCGCTGCTCACACCCTTGAAAGCAGGGGACATATGACCGAATAAGACTTTTTGTCCGCTTTACATAAAGCGTGGCCGGGGGACTTCATGACGGTGTCCGCCGACTGTCACAGGCCTGTCACAGGCAATCCCCGCGGGTTTGCAGAGGCGCGGTCACGGACGAGTCGGCGGGCCGCGCCCCCGGTGACGGCGCCGGGTTGGTGCTCCGTGCCCCCCGGGATCATGCTTGTCAGGAGAGCCCCCGGCCGTGCAGGTTCCCGAAGGGCGAGATGAGCGGCGATGGAGCGACTTCCCACCCATCCTGGTGAGCGGCCACACGAGTCGGACGCCTCCCCCGGTCCGGCCCGCACGGCCCCTCCCACTCCCCCTCCCACGGCCACCGCCGCCGTCGACGCGCGGGGCATCGTGACGGAGTGGAGCGAAGGCGCCCGGCAACTGCTCGGCTACCCGCCTTCGGAGGTCGTGGGACAGCCCGCCGCCCGTCTGCTCGCCGACGACGCCGGCGCGGCGGCGCTGCGGGACGCGGCCGGACAAGAGCGGTGGAGCGGCACCGTGGCGTTGTGGCACCGCGACGGCCGCCGGGTGCGGCGGGAACTGCTGGCGCACCGCCGTACGGCGGACGGCCCCGTCACCGAGTGGCTCGTGGTGTCCGCCGTGACCGGCGCACCCGAAGGAGAAACGCCTGCCGGCACGCCCGAAGGAGAAGCAGCCGGGAGCGAGGCGTCCGGAAGCGGGACGCCCGGAAGCGAGGCGCCCGGAAGCGAGGCGCCCGGAAGCGAGGCGCCCGGAAGCGAGGCGCCCGGAGGCGGGACGCCCGGGAGCGGTCGGCTGGGGGAATGGGCGTTTCGCCAGTCGCCCTGTGTCCTGGCCGTCTTCGACACGGACCTGCGGCTGGTGCGGGCCAACGCCGGTATGGAGCAGGTGCTGTCCCTCACCGAGGACCAGATGCGCGGGCTGCGCCTGCCGGAGATCGTGCCGCATCCGGTGAGCGACGAGGCCGAGGCGAAGATGCGCCGGGTGCTGGAGGGCGGCGGCCCGCAGCACCTGCGGGCGGGCGCCGGCCCCGCGGGCACCGGGGCAAAAGACGGCTGGTCGACCTCCCTCGTCCCGCTGAAGGACCCCGCCGGCCGGGTGCGCGCGGTGTGCCTGGCGGCGCACCAGCGGCTCCAGGAGCATCTCGCCCGGCAGCGGATGCTCCTGCTGAGCGAGGCCTCGGCCCGCATCGGCACCACCGCGGACAGCGGGCGCACCGCGCAGGAACTGGCCGACATCGCCGTACCCCGGCTCGCGGACTTCGCCGCCGTCGATCTGCTGGACGCCCCCCGGCACGGCGGCGAGCCCTCCCCCGCCGCCCCGGCCGGGCCCCTCGCCATGACCCGTACCGCGGTGCGCTCGGTCCCCGAGGACGGCCCCGCCGCCTCCGCGGCGGGCACAAAGACCCTCTACCCGGCCCTGTCGCCGGTGGCCCGGTGCCTGGCCCAGGGCCACGGCGCCCTGTACGAGGCGGCCGACCCCGACCTCGTGCGGTGGGCGCGGCAGGACCCGGGGGCCGCCCGGCTCCCCGGAAGCGGGACGCACTCGGTGATGGTGGTGCCGATGCGGGCCCACGGCGCCACGCTCGGCGTGGCCCTCTTCGCCCGGCACCGGCGCGCGGAGCCCTTCGAGGCGGACGATCTGTGGCTGGCCGAGGAGCTCACCGCCAAGGCGGCCGTCAGCATCCACACCACCCGCCGCGCCAGCCGGGAGCACACCAGCACCATGACCCTGCAGCGCAGCCTGCTCCCGCAGACGCTGCCCGACCAGGGAGCCCTGGACATCGCCACCCGCTATCTGCCCGCCGGCACCCGGGCCGGCGTGGGCGGCGACTGGTTCGACGTCATCCCGCTGTCCGGTGCGCGGGTGGCCCTCGTCGTGGGCGACGTGGTCGGCCACGGCATCCGCGCCTCCGCCACCATGGGCCGGCTGCGCACCGCGGTGCGCACCCTGGCCGACGTCGACCTGCCGCCCGACGAACTGCTCACCCACCTCGACGACCTCGTCCTGCACCTGTCCGCCGACGAGGGCGGCACGGACGACGCCGCCGAGAGTGCCGGGGGCATCGGCACCACCTGTCTGTACGCGGTCTACGACCCGGTCTCGCGCCGCTGCGCCCTCGCCCGGGCCGGCCACCCGCCGCCCGCCGCGGTCACCCCGGACGGCGCCGTCCGCTTCCTCGACGTCCCGGCCGGCCCGCCGCTGGGCCTGGGCGGCCTGCCGTTCGAGACCTTCGAGACCGAACTGCCCGAGGGCAGCCTCCTGGCCCTCTACACCGACGGTCTGCTCGCCGCCCGCGACCACGACATCGACGAGGCGCTGGACAAGATGTTCGCCGCCCTCGCCCGCCCCGCGAAGACCCTCGACACGGTCTGCGACAGGGTCCTCACCGCCATGCTGACCCACCGTCCCGACGACGACATCGCCCTGCTCGTCGCCCGCACCCGGGTCCTGCACGCCGACCGGGTCGCCGCCTGGGACCTGGCCTCCGACCCGGCCGTCGTCGCCCGGGCACGCAAGCACGCCACCGAGCAGCTGACCGCCTGGGGGCTGGACGACGCCGCCTTCATCACCGAACTGACGGTCAGTGAACTGGTCACCAACGCCATCCGCTACGGCCGGCCGCCCATCCAGCTGCGGCTGATCCACGAGGACTCCACGCTGACCTGCGAGGTCTTCGACTCCAGCAGCACCGCCCCGCACATGCGGCGCGCCCGGACCTTCGACGAGGGCGGGCGGGGCCTGCTGCTGGTCGGCCAGCTCGCCCGGCGCTGGGGCACCCGGCACGCCCTCACCGGCAAGACCGTCTGGGCCGAGCAGTCCCTCTCCCCCGGCTGACCGCCGTCCGTGGGCACGGTCACCGTGCGCCCTTCGGACCGGTTCTGCGCTGAGTACGAGGCGACAGCCGGCGCCGCGGCCACTCGCGGCGTCACCGTACCGGTCGTAGTACCGGTCGTACGGGCACGCGTCCGCAGGGCGTGGGCGACCGTCGCGCAGGAGCGCGCCGCGCAGACGTGGCCGCTAGAGGCGTACGACGACCAGGGCGACGTCGTCGCGTCCGCCGCTGCTGACACCGAGGCGGGCGAGCAGCATGTCGGCCAGGGGTTCGGGAGCAAGACGGGTGTGGCGGGTGAGGGTGTCGGTGAGCCGGCGCAGGCCGACGTCGATGTCCTCCCCCCGGCGTTCGATGAGCCCGTCGGTGTAGAGCACGAGGGTGTCTCCCGGGCCGTAGGGCAGCTCGGCCTGGGGACGGGGCATGTGGCGGGGGCGGGCGCCCAGCGGGGGGTCGGTGGCCTGGTCGAGCAGGTCGAAGGAGCCGCCGGGGTGCACCAGGACGGGCGGGAGATGGCCCGCGCTGCTGTAGCGGATGCAGTGGCCCTGGTCGTCGATGACGGCCTTGACCACGGTGGTGGCCAGTGCCCCTTCCACCGAGCGGGCATACAGACCCAGTACCTCCAGCGCTCTGGCCGGCTCGTGCAGGGCGCGGACCGCCGCGGACAGGGCGCTGCGGAGCATGCCCATCGCCGCGGCGGCCTCCAGGCCGTGTCCGACGACGTCGCCGACGGCCACGGCGAAGCCGCCGGGCAGATCGACCACGTCGTACCAGTCGCCGCACACGTTCAGGGACCCGGCGGCGGGCATGTAGCGCACCGCGATGTCCTGGTGGCCCGCCAGGTCGGGCGATTGCAGCATGGCCTCCTGCAGGGCGACGGCGATCTGGCGTTCCCGGGCGTGCGCCTTGCGCAGTTCCTCGTTCAGCTGCTGCAGTTCGCGCGCCCGCGCATACAGTTCGGCCTCCATCGCCTCCCGCTCGCCCAGCACGCCGGCCCTTTGCGGACGCGGAAGGCGGGACATGACGAACTCGGTCACGTCCTCCACCCGGTGGATGATCCACTCCACCTGCCCGCCCGGCCCGAGCACCGGGGTGTTGATCGGCGACCACCAGCGCTCCTCGAACGCACCCGGACGGCTGGTGACGGGGATGTCGTACTTCTGCACCGCCATGGTGTCCGGTTCCTTCGAACGCAGCACCAAGTGCAGGGAGGCGCTCAGATTCCGCACCCCGTCGGCGCCCGGGTCCGCGGGATTGTCGGGGAAGGCGTCGAAGATGTACCGCCCGACCAGTTCCGCCCGGGTGCGGCCGGTCGCCAGGAGGTACGCCCGGTTGACGTCCACGATCCCCAGGTCGCGGCCCAGCACCAGATACGGGCTGGGCGTGGCGGCGAACAGCGCCCGGTAGTCGATCCGCTCCCTCACCACACGCTCTCCCTACCGCCCCGACGTCACGGTCCTCACCCCGCCCATGAACCCACTCGATCACGACACGGGGCCGTCCGCGCTGCGGGAATCCCCGGCCCCGGGTCCGCCGTCGGCTCGACCGCGCCGCTGGGCAGGCGGGCGTTCCAGCGAAGGGTGGCTCCTTTGCGTATCGACGTGCATGCCCACCTGTGGACCGCGGGGTATCCCGACCGTCTCAAGCGCCTGGGGAAGACCGATACGGGTACCCGGCGCGGGATCGGCGCCGACGCGACCGCGGCCGATCTGGACCGTCGTTCCCCTCTGCGACGAACTCGACCGGTCTACGACGAACTCGACCGGCGCGGCGCCGTCCTGTACTCCACCCGCCGGCGAGGGCGCCGCCAGCCCGCTGATCACCGAGCACGACATGACCTGGATGGTCGGGCGCCGGTCGAGGACACGGTGGCGGTCATGCATCTGATCCTCGCCGGCCTCCCCGCCCGCTATCCGTGGATGCGTGTCCTGGCCTCACACCCGGGAGGGGCACTGCCGCTGCTGCCGCGCCGGCTCGACGACCCACCTGGCCTTCGAGTCCCCCCCCCCGAACGCCCGAGCGGCTCTCGGTCGCCGCCCGCCGCCTCTGGTACGACACGGTCAGCCATGTGCATCCGCCGGCACTGGCCGCCGCGGCGGCGTCCTTCGGGGCGGACCGCCTCGTCCTCGGCACGGACTTCCCCTACGAGGACAGGGAGGTCTTCCTGCGGGCCGTGGACCACATCTCCTGCGGGCCGTGGACCACATCGCCGACTCGGGGCTTCTCCCCGGAGGAAGCCACGATGATCCTCGACACCGACGCGGCGGACCTGCTCGGCCTGTCCATGCCCTGACCCCGCGGGCGCCACCACTCCCACCGCACCGCGGGCCGGGCCCAAAGGGCGGGCGGGCGTCAGCCGGCGCCGCCGGTGCCGCCGCGGCCGCCCGTGCCGCCGCTCTCACAGCCGAGCCCGAGGCAGATCCCGCCGGTGCCGCCCTTGCCGCCGCGGCCGCCGTCGCCGGTGCCCACCGCGGCTCCGCCCGTGCCGCCGGTGCCGCCGTTGGCGCTGCCGCCGCAGATCCCGGCGCAGATCCCGCCCTGGCCGCCGATACCGCCCTCACGGCCCGGCGCGCCGGTCGTGCCGGTGCCGCCGTTGGCGCTGCCGTTGCACAGCCCGGCGCAGATCCCGCCCTGGCCGCCGTTGCTCCCGTTGACGGTCCCGTTGCAGTTGCCCGCACACACCCGGTCGCCGATCCGCACGCTGCCGTTGCCCACCTTGACGGTGCCGAACTGGCCGCTGGCGAACTGGCCACTGCCCGGCCGGCTGCCGCCGCCCGGCCGGGCACCGTCGGCGGGGAGCTGCCGGGCGGCGGCCACCACGGCCGTATGGCTCTGCGGCACCGGCGCGGCCATCGCGGCCGGCGCCAGCGCGCCGGCCGCCACACCGGCGGTCAGGGCGGTCGAGACCGTGAGCCCGAGACGGACCTTCCAAGAACGCATACGCATGGCATTCCTCTTCCCAAAAGAATTATTTTCCGTACCGCGGTTTCCGCTGTATCAAATAAACCCGGTCAAGGGCCTCGCCGTCACGGCCCGGGAATTCGGGGCTTGACAGGAACGCCCCGGCCCGCACCGGGCCGGGGCGTCGGAGGAAGTTCCTCAGGAGCCGAAGAGGGAATTCAGACCCATCAGCGCGGCCCAGTCCCCGTCGCGGAACTGCTTGTCCCAGGTGTCGAACTCCTTCTCGGAGATCTTGTACTTCTTGGCGACGTCGGCCTTCTTCGCCTGCCCGGACTCCACGGTCAGCACGATCCGTATCTTGTCCACGCCCGTGAGCTCCGACTTGGGCTTGTCGGGCAGGTCGTCGAACTTGAAGCAGCCGAACTGGCCGGGCTTGCCGGGCTCCCCCGGCTGACCGGGCTCACCGCCCTTGCCGCCTTCCCCGCCCTTCCCGCCTTCCCCGCCATGGCCGCAGTGGGACGGGTCGGCCGGGGCCATCTGGCTGGTGCCTGTGGTGACACCCGGCGCCGCCTGGGCTGCGCACGCGGTGCCGGTGGCGAGGGCCACCGAGACCACCGCCAGGACGAGCGGACGCTGCCAGCGAGTTCTGGACATGGGGGTTCTCCGTTTTCCTTGAGCGAGGTTGTGGTTCTGCGGGGCGCAGCGCCGGCCGTCCGGCTCCGCGTCCTGGTCAATGGGGGTGCGGGGATGCGGGGGAGGTGAGGGTCGGGGGGCGGAGGCCGTGCGGGCCCCAGCAACGGCTCGACGATGCCAACGACGACGTGCACGGCCACTGGGCCGGATTCTGTCCGACGGCTCCAAGCCACCTCTGCCCGAGTTGTTCG